>NZ_LWFH01000968.1:0-295 GCF_001635725.1 Oleiphilus sp. HI0066 | reverse complement strand
ATGGTCCTAACCCGGTTGACCCAGTCGATCCGACTGATCCAATCGATCCATCGAACCCTAGTGCTGACGGTGATCCACTGACGGGGGCTGTCACTGTAGCAGAAGACGCAGTTTTTGATCTTGAATTGGGTCCATTAACTCCCATTGATGTTAATGAAACAATGAGCAGTGTCACGATCGGTGGTGTGCCAACTGGAGCGATTTTGTCAGCGGGTACGAATAACGGTGATGGCACCTGGACAGTGGATCCCGCTGATCTTGACGGTTTGAGCCTTACGCCAGTCGAACATTCCAG
>NZ_LWFH01000967.1:0-873 GCF_001635725.1 Oleiphilus sp. HI0066 | reverse complement strand
TTGTTTCGATGTTGGACGATTCTGGAATTGATGATCCAATTGTAATTGATGGTCCTAACCCGGTTGACCCAGTCGATCCGACTGATCCAATCGATCCATCGAACCCTAGTGCTGACGGTGATCCACTGACGGGGGCTGTCACTGTAGCAGAAGACGCAGTTTTTGATCTTGAATTGGGTCCATTAACTCCCATTGATGTTAATGAAACAATGAGCAGTGTCACGATCGGTGGTGTGCCAACTGGAGCGATTTTGTCAGCGGGTACGAATAACGGTGATGGCACCTGGACAGTGGATCCCGCTGATCTTGACGGTTTGAGCCTTACGCCAGTCGAACATTCCAGCGATGACTTTACATTAACGACTGCAGTAACGTTCACAGAGGGCGATGTTAGTGAAGTTTATAATGGTTCGGTAGAAGTTACTTTGGAAGCAGTCGCTGATGCGCCTGCGGTGAGTGCGAGTGATGTAAATGGTGATGAGAATAGTGCTATTGCCTTGGATATCACTGGTAGCCTAGCAGATAACGACGGTTCTGAGTCAGTTACTGGTTACACTATCAGCGATGTGCCGTTAGATGCTACGTTATCTGCTGGCACTGACAATGGAGATGGTAGCTGGACGTTGACAGCCGCTGAGCTTGCCGGTCTCACGATCACGCCAGCAATAGGCCATCTAAGCGATATCGTTCTGCAGGTCACGATTCATAATGAAGATGTTGATCCCGATGATAGCAGCCAAGTCGATAGCAATAGTGCAACGACGTCAATGACTGTAACAATTAATCCGGTTATTGATGGCCCGAATCCGGTTGACCCAGTCGATCCGACCGATCCAATCGATCCAACGAACCCGAGCGCGGATGGCAATCCAT
>NZ_LWFH01000966.1:0-607 GCF_001635725.1 Oleiphilus sp. HI0066 | reverse complement strand
CCATTAACCATGGCTATATGGCCGTAGGTGGTGGTTGTACTGACAAGATCTGGGAAATCAGGTGTTTCGCCTGTATCGGTATCAGATATGCTGAGGGTTCCACTGGCGGTTGCGGTGTCACCTGCGTCTCCTTCAGTTACTGCGCCAGTGCTTGCCCCCGTTATTATAGCTGCATCGTCTTTACCATGAACCGTAATAACGAGATTCTGCGTGTCAGTACCACCGTCTTGGTCGGTCACCGTAATCGGAATGGTGACAGTTTGGTCTGTACCTGCGGCCAAGTGTTGATAGGCGCTGTGACTGGGATCAAAGGTGTACGACCCGTCGGCATTTAGCGTAAAACCGTCTATGGTCGGTGCGGTGTAGGTGGCCGTTTCATGGTCGTCAGTATCCGTTGCTGTAAGCTGGCCCGTTAGCAATTGGCCATCCTCTGTCACACTTTGCGCTTGGATTTGCTGTAATACCGGCGCGTCATTTGTGCCTGTTAGGGTGATGACAAGATTCTTGGTATCAGTCGCGCCAGCTAGGTCAGTTACTGTCACAGGGATGGTGATGGTTTGTACATCGCCTTGCGCCAAATGGTTATAACTACCGTGGTTTGGGTCGA
>NZ_LWFH01000965.1:0-1656 GCF_001635725.1 Oleiphilus sp. HI0066 | reverse complement strand
CTTTGCTTTGATCAAGGGTATAGGTCCATTGACCATTAACCATGGCTATATGGCCGTAGGTGGTGGTTGTACTGACAAGATCTGGGAAATCAGGTGTTTCGCCTGTATCGGTATCAGATATGCTGAGGGTTCCACTGGCGGTTGCGGTGTCACCTGCGTCTCCTTCAGTTACTGCGCCAGTGCTTGCCCCCGTTATTATAGCTGCATCGTCTTTACCATGAACCGTAATAACGAGATTCTGCGTGTCAGTACCACCGTCTTGGTCGGTCACCGTAATCGGAATGGTGACAGTTTGGTCTGTACCTGCGGCCAAGTGTTGATAGGCGCTGTGACTGGGATCAAAGGTGTACGACCCGTCGGCATTTAGCGTAAAACCGTCTATGGTCGGTGCGGTGTAGGTGGCCGTTTCATGGTCGTCAGTATCCGTTGCTGTAAGCTGGCCCGTTAGCAATTGGCCATCCTCTGTCACACTTTGCGCTTGGATTTGCTGTAATACCGGCGCGTCATTTGTGCCTGTTAGGGTGATGACAAGATTCTTGGTATCAGTCGCGCCAGCTAGGTCAGTTACTGTCACAGGGATGGTGATGGTTTGTACATCGCCTTGCGCCAAATGGTTATAACTACCGTGGTTTGGGTCGAAGCTATAGCTACCATCTTGCTTTAGTACAAAACCATCTACATTCGGTGCACTAAAGGTAAGTTGGTCATTCGTATCAATATCCGAGCCGGTAAGCACACCTGTGGTCTTAGTGCTATCACCCTCTCTTGCCGATTGTGCTGTAATGACACTCAAAGCGGGCGCGTCGTTAATACCTGTAATCGTCACCGAAATACTGTGTGCGGTGCCGTCTGCCGAATGGATTTGTATCACATCGGTCAGCGTATTATTGATCGGCGAGGAGCCTGCACCGAGCCGCTGCACGTCGCGACTTTGATTATCTAGATCATAGGTCCAGGTACCATTCGCTTGAAGGTGTAATGTTCCGTGTACACCCTGGATATCGCCCGCTTGAAAATGATCCTGACCAGCATCTTTATCACTTACACTGAGCGTGCCCGTCGCTTGCAGCGTGGTATCTTCTCTCACCATTCCGGTATCCGCACCGCTGATGATCGCCGTATCATCTTTGCCGTGCACGGTAATGGTTAAGTTCTGCGTATCGGTTGCACCGCTTTGATCGACTACGCCAACGGGTATTGTCAGCGTTTGAACTTGACCTGCCGCTAGGTGTTGGTAACTCGCATGGCTCGGATCAAAGCTATAGCTGCCGTCTGCATGCAGGGTAAACCCATCAACTTGCTGCATTACGCTGTAACGAGCGACTTCATGGTCGTCAGTATCCGTTGCTGTAAGCTGGCCCGTTAGCAATTGGCCATCCTCTGTCACACTTTGCGCTTGGATTTGCTGTAATACCGGCGCGTCATTTGTGCCCGTTAGGGTGATGACAAGATTCTTGGTATCAGTCGCGCCAGCTAGGTCAGTTACTGTCACAGGGATGGTGATGGTTTGTACATCGCCTTGCGCCAAATGGTTATAACTACCGTGGTTTGGGTCGAAGCTATAGCTACCATCTTGCTTTAGTACAAAACCATCTACATTCGGTGCACTAAAGGTAAGTTGGTCATTCGTATCAATATCCGAGCCGGTAAGCACAC
>NZ_LWFH01000964.1:0-1234 GCF_001635725.1 Oleiphilus sp. HI0066 | reverse complement strand
CGTATTGGCTGAGGATCTAGCAGCGCTGACGTTAACGCCTCCGTTGCATGACNGTACTGACTTTACGTTGGATGTCATGGTGACGCATCAGGATGAAGATCCAGATAGTGGTGTGATTACGGAAGCGAGTAGCACCGCACAATATCATGTTTCAGTTATCCCAGTGGCGGATGTCCCAACGTTACAAGCGAACGACATTAGCGGAAACGAAGATGAACCGATTAGCCTGGATATAACGGCGGATCTTGTCGATCTAGATGGTTCTGAGTCGATTACTGCGGTGCGTTTCGAGGGTGTTCCGGAGGGCGCGCAGCTCTCAACGGGTGCCGATCAGGGTAGTGGTGTTTGGATCGTGAATATCGACGATTTAGCGAGTCTAACCATACAGGCACCGGCACATAGTAGTGATGATTTTATCTTGAGTGCGACGGCATTGGTGAATGATGTCGATCCTGAGTCAGGCCTCGTTAGCCAAGTGAGTGACACGATTAGTTTTAATGTAGAAGTGTTGCCCGTGTCAGAACAGGCTGTCGTAGTGGCATCAGCACGTGGAGATGAAGATACAGCGATCGCGTTAAATCTTGATATTAGTCAACCTGACGCGGATGGTTCGGAAAGCATCACAGACATTGTGATTAGTGGTGTGCCGGCTGATGCCTTGCTGTCTGCTGGCGTCATGGATGCGGATGGAAAATACCATTTAACGGTTGGAGAGTTAGCGGGATTAAGTTATACGCCTAGTCTCCATGATAGTCAGGATATCACCTTAACTGTTGAAGTGACGACCGAAGATGTTGACCCTGAGGGAGTGAGTCAGAGTGTCGAGATCAGTAGCCACCAAATTACGGTGCAGGTTGATGCTGTTGCGGATGCGCCAACCTTGGTGATGACTCCTGCGACAGGTGATGAAGATACGGCTATTACACTCGATATTATGGCTAGCTTGGTGGATCTTGATGGTTCTGAGTCAGTGCAATCGATAGTAATCAGCGATGTGCCAGTGGGTGCGACGTTATCAGCTGGCGTTGATAACGGTGATAATAGCTGGACCTTAAGTGTCGATCAGTTGGTCGGTCTAACGATTACGCCACCGTTGCATGATAGCGAAGACTTCAGCTTATCGGTGTTGGCGAGCGTGGCAGATGTCGATCCTGAGACAGGAGAGGTGAGTACGTCTGAGACCTTGTCGACGATGGATGTTGAGGTTAACGCGGTCGTGGATAGCTTGAGTATT
>NZ_LWFH01000963.1:0-534 GCF_001635725.1 Oleiphilus sp. HI0066 | reverse complement strand
ATCTAAAAAGGCCTGCAGAAAATCTACCGAAGTAATATCGCAATCTAAGGTATCAGCCAGTACGAGACTCGCTGCGCCTGTCCCACAGCCAATATCTGCGATGCGATACTTGACCTTAAAATCTAAGCCGGCCAAATAAATCGCTTACTCAATCTCTGCTTTACCGCCGGGGCCTTGACGCTCATTGTGCGAGTGAAGATCAATTAGGAGTTTCATTTGCTCTTGCTCGGTAGACATAGGTCACCCCAATAGAAGTTCTAAAATTGAACAAAAGTGTAGCTAAAGTTTGGAAGAATAAAATTGGGGTCAGAGTACTTTTACTCTGACCCCAATTTTTAACGCAGTATAAGTAAGCGCAGTAGCTCTGACTTACTTAACTGGAGGGTGATTCTCATGCCAGTGCTTGGCTATGTCTATGCGACGCGTCACCCAAACATTTTCTTGCGACTGAACATAATCTAAGAAACGCGCCAGAGCCGCGGCACGACCTGGACGACCAACCAAACGACAGTGCAAGCCAATACTTAACATTTT
>NZ_LWFH01000962.1:0-265 GCF_001635725.1 Oleiphilus sp. HI0066 | reverse complement strand
CGTGTAAGCAATATGACCTTCCTTTGAAAGTTTTGCTATTGAACAACCAAGCTCTAGGTATGGTTAAGCAATGGCAGGACATGAATTACGAATCTCGTCACTCTCATTCTTACATGGACTCATTGCCTGACTTTACTAAGTTGGTTGAGTCTTATGGTCATGTGGGTATGACGGTCAATAAGCTAGACGAATTAGAGTCTACCTTAGAGAAAGCGTTCGCAATGAAAGACAAGTTGGTATTTATCAACGTTTATGTTGATCCTTT
>NZ_LWFH01000961.1:0-1203 GCF_001635725.1 Oleiphilus sp. HI0066 | reverse complement strand
GACTCTTACTTGCAAGAGAGGGCGATCCAAATTTAAATCGAATCATCTCGCCCTGCTCTGTAATCCTAAATCGCCCATCAACAGATCCCGGAGGCTGAGACAGAATCGCCTTGTTAGCAGGACCTCCACCGCGACCTACCGTTCCCCCCCTACCGTGGAACAGGCTCAACTTCACGCCGTGTTTCGCTGCCACTTTTACTAAGGATTCTTGCGCTCGATATTGCGCCCAACCCGCGGCTAATTGACCTGCATCTTTAGCCGAATCAGAGTAACCAATCATCACCTGCTGATAGCCATCACAGTAATCTGCATACCAAGGCACACTCAACAATCTATCAATGCTTTCTGACGCGCTATTCAAGTCATCCAAGGTTTCGAACAAAGGAACAATACGCATCTTTCGATTCATGCCTTGCTCGCGCAACAATAAGATAACGGCCAATATGTCAGAAGGCTTAGATGCCATAGAGATTACATAGGACCCAAACGCCTCCTCTGACTCACCAGCAATCACTGCACAAGTATCGAAGACCTCTTGAGTCTCTTCGCTCCAAGTCATGCCCTTTGCAATCAGAGGGCGTTTGCCCTGCAACTCTTTCAACAAGAATGCTTGTCTCTCTTCCTCTTTCCAATCGTTATAGGTGCCGATACCCAAAAATTCCGTGATCTCGTTTATCGCATCAGCATGGCGCTCAGAGTCTTGTCTTACGTCTAATTTCAGCAGCTCTAAACCGAAGCATTGAACACGGCGAATCACATCAAGTAAGGCACCGTCTGCCACACGCGCTATTCCTTTTTCATGCAATGATCGATAACAAATCAATAAAGGCTCGAGTAATTCACTTGTCAACAAGAGAAGTTGATCTTGGGAGAAATTTGAAACATCACCACGCGCGACCTCTGCCGCCCAATCACGAGTGTTAGATAAGCGTTTTCTCAACGAAGACAACACAATCCGATAAGGCTCGCTTTGATTGCGACCCGAACCTGAATCTAGCTGCTCTGCTAATTCGACAAGCTCCGCGCTCGCTTCCCACATCGACAAATGCGTCATCAACGAAGCCAAGTCCCTCAAATATAAATCCGCTGCCATCCAACGACTCAGAGCCAATACTTCTTTTGTTACAGTAGAAGTGACATTGGGGTTTCCATCGCGATCGCCTCCCATCCAAGAAGCAAACCGAATAGGCCTAGATGATAGAG
>NZ_LWFH01000960.1:0-203 GCF_001635725.1 Oleiphilus sp. HI0066 | reverse complement strand
GTTCGGTGACTACGACACCATCGTCAAGAACGCGAGAAGCATTCAATAACTCTCGCAAACGATTCAGCTCTGCGGTTGTACTAGCAAGCTTTTGAGACTGGCGTTCTAGAACAAGAACTTTAGCTTTAAGGGAATCTAACTCATCTTCGAGTGACGAACGGGAAGTAAAAAGAAAACCAATACCATCAGTGATATGACGCGGT
>NZ_LWFH01000959.1:0-520 GCF_001635725.1 Oleiphilus sp. HI0066 | reverse complement strand
AATGACTGAGTCTAGCTATTTAACTATCCTCCCTATGATGAGTGGCTATAGAGACTCGGAAACGTTGGAGCTAACACTCTCTAATGACTATTTTTCGTCAATTGAGGACTTTGAAACAGCAGGCAGAGAAAACCCTGATGACTTCGGTATCGTGTTACCCAGATCCAAAATTGTCTCGTGCCACATCTTTAATCAATTTCTACATAACAACATTACTGACGCCAGAAACAATTCTGAGCAAGGGACTATTCAAGAATGAATTTTAAAGGGAAATCAATTAAGCACTGGCTGTTTATTACGAGCTGGGCTCTCGTACTCTACTTCGAAACTCTTTACTCAACTGAGATGATTAAAGAAATTTTCAACGTTTATATTTCCCATGTTTGGGGCGTGCTAATAGTCACTGTCGGTCTGATATCGCCCATGCACTCAGGTGTCTGGGATGTTAAAGCTTCAGAGCTTAGCTGGAAGAATGCTTTGTTTCCTGTTGCGGTTGTTATTGCCGTAATATTATTGATCT
>NZ_LWFH01000958.1:0-293 GCF_001635725.1 Oleiphilus sp. HI0066 | reverse complement strand
ATCTAAATGCACTTCCATATTACCTGTGCCTTTGAATTCTTCGTAGATGACTTCATCCATCTTCGAACCAGTATCAACAAGTGCTGTTGCGATGATGGTTAAGCTGCCACCTTCTTCGACGTTACGTGCTGCACCAAAGAAACGCTTTGGACGCTCTAGTGCGTGCGCATCAACACCACCGGTAAGAACCTTACCAGAGCTTGGAATAATCGTGTTGTAAGCGCGTGCAAGACGTGTAATCGAGTCGAGAATAATGACCACATCTTGCTTGTGTTCAACAAGACGCTTAGCCT
>NZ_LWFH01000957.1:0-747 GCF_001635725.1 Oleiphilus sp. HI0066 | reverse complement strand
ATTGATCGTTGTCATGAACAGGTAGGCCTACAATTGCTGGCTTAGGGTTCGCTATGTGCATAACTTCCAGAAATTTTGTTGGTGGCTCCCCGAGCTGGGCTTGAGCTAGGTAAAGCCGCGAGGGTTTACCACGGATTTGTTGTATACATTTCTTTCGGGCATTAAAAAGGCGTCTTACGTTCGTAAAACACCTTTTAGAAATTGTGTTGGCTCGCCGAGCTGGGCTTGAGCTAGGTAAAGCCGACAGGGTTTACCACGGATTCGCTGTATACAACTCTTTCGGGTATAAAAAAAGGCGTTTCACTTTCGTAAAACACCTTTTAGAGATCTTGTTGGCTCCCCGAGCTGGCCTTGAGCTAGGTAAAGCCGACAGGGTTTACCACGGATTCGTTGTATACATATTTTTCGGGTATAAAAAAAGGCGTTTCACTTTCGTAAAACACCTTTTAGAAATCTTGTTGGCTCCCCGAGCTGGGCTTGAACCAGCGACCCACGGATTAACAGTCCGTTGCTCTACCAACTGAGCTATCGGGGAACTAAACAACGGCGCGAATAATACTGGCGGATTCTGAGGTCGTCAACAAAAAATATCCACTTTCTAGAAATATTTGTACGAGTTATCATAAATAATCTTAAATTGTATATAAATCAATCAGATGTGAATCTTTTATGCCTCTTTTAGAAGATGATTATAGGCCTACTTCCCTCTATTTAAATGCTCACGTTCATACGATCGCTTGTTCTTTT
>NZ_LWFH01000956.1:0-751 GCF_001635725.1 Oleiphilus sp. HI0066 | reverse complement strand
TTGTACATCTTTCCTGAGCCACGAATACCCTCTGGGAACACAATAACGGCTTCGCCATTTTCGAGCATTTTTGCGCAGTTTGTAGGGTCACCCAGTACTGCGCCCAATTGATTAAGCATGTTTCCAATATAGGGCACAGTGGGAAAGAAGCGCTCAATCATTGCACGAGGATAGCGCGGTGCATGATCGCGATTCGCAACGGCATAACCAATTAAGGTGCCATCGATAGGGAGCTGTCCGCTATGGTTGGCGATAATTAAAACAGGGCCATCATTAGGTATGTGTTCAAGACCACTTGTTTCAACACGAAAATATTTGTCGTAAATGTTGCTAAACAATGAGAATACGATTTTGTTCATATCGGTGTTAAACCCCCATGGATCATAGCCCAAGGAGCCAACAGGCTTTTCAATGCGATCTAGCTTTTCATCCAGTTCTTGAGAAACCAGTTGCTTTTTAAGGAACGACTTTAAATTCATATTGTTCTTGTCGAGATACTGATGCACACGGATTTGATTTTAATTAACCAGAGCCACGTTACATACTGATTAAATTCTACGCCGCTTATGATTATCGTTAAAATATTGGCGCTATTTGTTTTAATTGTTTCGTAAGCAGATATTATTCCATAACCTAATGCTTATAAACTTTTTCTTTTCCTGTTCTATTGTCAAAAGGTATCAATACAATGTTACAGTGGTATGTAAAACAGTTTGCCGAATTAAGTGTTGAAGAGCTTTTGGGCATTCTA
>NZ_LWFH01000955.1:0-341 GCF_001635725.1 Oleiphilus sp. HI0066 | reverse complement strand
TTGCAGGTGATCCTCCTGGTGGACCAAATGATGACGGTGATCGTTACATTGAGGTTTGGAATCTGGTATTTATGCAGTTTAACCGCACTGCCGACGGGAAAATGAATCCATTACCAAAACCTTCAGTTGATACAGGGATGGGGTTGGAGCGTATCGCTGCCGTTATGCAAAGTGTGCATAGCAACTACGAGATCGATCTATTCCAAGATTTGTTATCTGATGCGTCTAATCTTTTGAATGGTGTGTCCACTGAAGAAAAATCTTTGCGTGTTATTGCTGATCATATTCGCTCAGCCGCGTTTTTGATTGCGGACGGCGTGATGCCGTCTAATGAAAGTCGT
>NZ_LWFH01000954.1:0-1162 GCF_001635725.1 Oleiphilus sp. HI0066 | reverse complement strand
TACAATCTGATCGGCAAGCCACGTTAAGCAGCTTGCCGATCAGATTGTAAGTGGTATTCATGGTCGCTTTGAAAAGCAATATCCATCTGGCGGCTCGATCAATATCGAGGATATANAAGATCAAGTTGAGCTAGGCTTGATGCGCCAAGGGATGCAGAAAGTTGCACGGGCTTATGTTTTGTACCGTGAGGAGCACGCTCAGCAGCGTAAAGATCAACAGCCTAGCGAAGAGGCACATCCTCACTTCAAAATGCAACGCAATGATGGCTCTGAGGCGCCATTAAACATTGGTCGTATTCGCGCTTTGATTTCTCAGGTGTGCAGAGGCCTTGAAGGCGTTGATGCAGATCATTTATTAGATTCGAGCTATCGCAACCTGTATCACGGCATTAAAGAGGAAGATATTGGTACAGCGCTTATTATGGCTGCGCGACCTTTGATCGAGTCAGAGCCGAATTATTCGTTTGTTAGTGCAAGGTTGTTGTTGGATTCGTTAATGAGCGAGGTGGGTAAGGCATTGAATGTTTACTTGCCTGCTGCGATAGAAGATGCGAGTAATGCGTATGCTGAAATATTCGAAGCGGGCATCCGTTTTGGCATTCAAGAAGAGCTTATCGATTCTAAGTTAGATTCCTTCAATATAGAGATGCTTGCCGATGCGCTCAAACCAGAGCGTGACAACCAGTTTACCTATTTAGGGTTACAGACTTTATACGATCGTTACTTTATTCATCATGAAGAAACGCGTATTGAATTGCCGCAAACCTTTTTTATGCGAGTCGCAATGGGGCTCGCGCTAAATGAGGATGACCCTACAGCCCGTGCAATTGAATTTTATGACCTCTTGTCATCGTTTGATTATATGAGCTCAACCCCCACCTTGTTCAATTCCGGAACGTTAAGACCTCAACTATCATCGTGCTATCTGACCACTGTTCCAGATGACTTGAGCGGTATATATGACGCTTTGCGTGACAATGCCTTGCTCTCAAAATGGGCAGGTGGATTGGGTAATGATTGGACTAATGTTCGCTCGCTAGGCGCGCACATCAAGGGAACTAATGGCCAGTCTCAGGGGGTCGTGCCGTTCCTTAAAGTTGTAAATGACACGGCTGTTGCAGTGAACCCAGGCGGTAAACGCAAAGGAGCCGTTTGTGCATAC
>NZ_LWFH01000953.1:0-700 GCF_001635725.1 Oleiphilus sp. HI0066 | reverse complement strand
TTGTGGGCTAATTGTTACTCAGAGAGTGTCCCTGAAACACTCATCGATATACTAATTAAGGGGGGCACTCTTTTGTTGATCGTTTTTTATAAACAACTACTCGGCGCATGATTAGGTCTTTTTGTTCGAACATATTGACTGGTCTTTATTTGGCAAAAGCCTCTGATTTTTAAGTTTTTAGAGGAAGGTTTCGGTGTCAAAATTGACGTGTTTTGACTTAATTTGTCGGAACGCATACTTTGTAAGTTATTGATTTATCACTCTAAATGGCTGTATAAGCCCTCAGTTTCAGCGTTTGAATCCCTGGCTCACCGCCATTTTTCATTGAAGTCGAATGCCTCCATCTAAGTTGCTTAACTGATAAAACTCTTCGTTATTTGCGTTAATGCTTAGTTTTTAATTTCTCAGTTATCTGAAAATAAATACTTCATCAGTTTGTCTATCGTTTCATCGAATGATTGCTCCGTCCTCGATGAATATTCCTTGAGCATGATGAGGGCTTCTTTGGTTACTTGTTCTGTTGAGGGTAGTTCTATCCCGCATAGTTTATCGATTTCACTAACTGGCTCATCTAATGTTAATAGCGACTCAAGTGCGTCAAGTTCGTTCATTGTTTGACAGCCGGTTATTACGTCGGAGCTTGTCATAGCGACATTAGCTGCAATGCCGATGATTGGAACCGATGAAGGTACTAATGCTG
>NZ_LWFH01000952.1:0-325 GCF_001635725.1 Oleiphilus sp. HI0066 | reverse complement strand
TATTTTGATCTTCAAAGAAAGTATCGTTTTCCAAAAGTTGGCGTAAAACTGGTATTTCTAATCGAAACAGATGTTGTTTGCCTTCAGAGCTAATACGCGGATTATTTTGTAATGATCCAAAGAAACGATCAATAACGTCTACTTGTCCTTGTTGCTCATGCGATAGAGCTTTCTCTTCATCTTCTCCAGTATTTAAGCTTTGAAGAACACGAGACAATAAGCTTAAGGCTTCACCGTCGCTATCAAGAGAACGTGTTGGGATTTGCTTCTGCGCAAGCCCTTCGTTCAACTCATTCGAACTAAAAGCTGAGACAGAATAATCAAT
>NZ_LWFH01000951.1:0-306 GCF_001635725.1 Oleiphilus sp. HI0066 | reverse complement strand
ACCCAGAAGATGCCAAAGATTTAAGTCTTGAACAGGGTGCCTATGTGTCGGTCACTTCTGCCGTGAATTCAGACGCTGATCAGGTCGTGTTACCAGTCGTAATCGATGATGGATTACGTCGAGGTGAGTTATTTGTACCCATTCATTGGGGTACAACATGGTCTTCATCATCGGCAATTTCAAAGCTATATACAGATGCAAGAGACCCCATTTCTGGGCAGCCAGAATTGAAACATGCGGCTGTTGCGCTTTCACCGGTCGAGATGGCTGAATACGGCGAGTTATTTAGTCTAGACGAGCTTCCGA
>NZ_LWFH01000950.1:0-478 GCF_001635725.1 Oleiphilus sp. HI0066 | reverse complement strand
TGTCTTTGATCTAGAGCGTTGAACATTTGTAAAAGTGAGTAGGCGGCACCGAATAAATACATTCCAACAAAGAGATAGAACCAAAACGGATCATCTTCTCGCGTTATATCTCCACCTCGCCTCGTCCAATGATATCCATCAATATGTGTATCGAAGGCTAGCCATAGACACACTAGGGCAAATATGGCGCACCAAGATGCAGGTAGCTTTTTTTGTTTTTCACTCGCGACTAATTTGAATTGCTCTACTTGTGATTGATGTTCAGGAAGGTCACTTTTTTCAAGCTGATCAATCGCTATCAAAAGTTTGGCGTAGTTCTCTGGATACTTTTCCTTGTTAATTGAGCTATGCGCTTGCATAAGCTCCGCGTAAGAGTACTTAGAATAATCCATTAGGGTACCGAAGATGATTAACCAGCTGTTTGAGTACATTAATTTAGTATCAGGTAGATCTAGATCGTGATGATGTAGGATCTGTA
>NZ_LWFH01000949.1:0-426 GCF_001635725.1 Oleiphilus sp. HI0066 | reverse complement strand
CCACACCGAAAGCATTAGAACTAAAACAACCGATACGTGATGCCTTATTTGCTATTCAGCAGCAAGTTCAACCTGAAGCAGAATTCGACCCCAAAACAGCTTCTAACACCTTCGCCATAGCAGCCAATGAATACGCAGAATCCATCGTATTCCCGGCTTTCTTTCAGTATCTAGAACAAGTTGCACCAAATATCTGTTTTGACCTTCACCCTGAAGCCGACTCAATCGCAAGCCTAACGGAACGTATTCGCTTAAAAGAGCTAGATATTGCGATCGATTACATACAGCCCAAAAGCAAAGAACTCATTTGTGAACATGTATTTGAAGAAGATCTTGTCGTGATGGCACGCAAGGGAAACCCGTACATTACGGATGAAATCATGACAGCCGAGATATATCGATCTACACCACATGTCGCATTACATC
>NZ_LWFH01000948.1:0-296 GCF_001635725.1 Oleiphilus sp. HI0066 | reverse complement strand
CTGAAAACCAATTCCGCGTAGGTCTTGTGCGTGTTGAGCGAGCTGTACGTGAGCGCTTGAGCATGGCTGAGTCTGATGGCTTGATGCCACAAGATTTAATTAATGCAAAACCAGTTGCTGCAGCAGTCAAAGAGTTCTTTGGTTCTAGCCAGTTGTCTCAGTTCATGGACCAAAACAACCCTCTATCTGAGGTAACGCATAAGCGTCGTGTCTCTGCGCTTGGCCCAGGTGGTTTGACGCGTGAGCGTGCAGGATTCGAAGTACGTGACGTACACCCGACTCACTATGGTCGTGTT
>NZ_LWFH01000947.1:0-955 GCF_001635725.1 Oleiphilus sp. HI0066 | reverse complement strand
GCTAGGGTCCGTTAGATCGTTCTGCTGTTCAATAATTTGCTGTTCTGATGCCTTCATTCTGCGTGCAGGAGCATTCTGATTGCTAGCTGCTTGTTTACTAATAGCGTTAGCTTGTTGGCTTGCCCCTTCCACATTAGAAGCGGATTCTTTCGTAGTGAGGTGGCTATAGTCGTTATAACTTTTCGTCGTTAAGAATTGTTCCTGAGTTTTTCTCGTTTGGCTAGACGCACTTTGACTGGCTTGGCTTTCAGCAGACTCTTGAGACAGAACTAATGTTACTGGAATAGATTGGGTGTCATTAGGTGTCGGGGCGGGCCACAAATTCAACAAGGTATACAAGATTATATGTGAGCAGGCCGCGACCGACAATGCTATGGCTAAGGCATAGTGTTTCATATAACTAAACGTTAAGCCTACTAGCTCTGAAGATTGCTCAGAATGTGGTTTAAGGCTCTATCAACGAGCGCGCCTTTCTCGAGAATGACCATCATTCCCTTGTTGATTTGGGCAACGACTTGCTGGGAACTTAACTCTATTGGATTAAGGCCAAATCTATCGGCAAATACATATACGTTTGCTTCGTCTACTCTGCTAATCAGTTTGTAGCGTTTCAAATTTCCGTTAATTTTTATTTGGACCCATCTTCCAATTTCCAGCTGAGCTAACAACTCAACATTCTTGTTAAGTTGAGGGCGTAGGCTTTTTTGCTTTGTGATTGCGCCTGTGCTGCTAGCATTATTTGGTTTATTGAGGCTGGCATCATTTTGGTTGCTAAGTGCTGTTTCCCTGAAAATACTTGTAAGATCTTTTTTGATGTCTGCAAGCATTCTATTGGCTGAGTAGGGGTCAAACGATATACGAGTTAATTCGGCGTCTATTTGCTTTAACAGACGTGGTACCAGAGCTAACCACTTTTGACGGTCATTTTGTGTTGCATGTTTTCTAGTACACCAAA
>NZ_LWFH01000946.1:0-293 GCF_001635725.1 Oleiphilus sp. HI0066 | reverse complement strand
CTTATTTCCCGCCCTGCGCCTCACTGCCTCAATGCGACTGTCGTTCAGATTAACATCGAGTTTGTTCGCGATAAACGCATACACCTCGTTCATATCGACAGGATTATCATCAGTACAAACATAGAGCTCATCCAGTGCCTGACCTTGCGCATGCGACTTCATCAAAAATGTTAGAAAACCCACTGCATCTTCTTCATGAATTCGGTTGCTACGTCTAAGAGCGTCACTCAATACAGGCTCTTGAGACAAAACTTGATCAATAATGCGTCGACGCGAACCTCCATAAATTCCGC
>NZ_LWFH01000945.1:0-368 GCF_001635725.1 Oleiphilus sp. HI0066 | reverse complement strand
CATGAGTTGATTAAACATACGTCGCTGCTTTTCATAATTCTTTAACACCGACCGATCTGATAAGGCTAGGTAATAAATCAATGCTTTACCGAGCTCCTCAATCAATACCGCGGCATCCATAAACCCGAGATTAACACCCTGACCAGCTAAAGGATTAATTGTGTGCGCAGCATCACCGGCCAGAACAATACGCTCTCCTGAGTATTGCTGAGCATGTGACTTGGCAAGAGGAAACGAAGCGACCTGAAGAATCTGTTCAATATCAGGTAATTCTTGGGGATATATCGCTTGAAGTTTTTGACGCAGCTCGGCATCAGACAAGCCTTTTAACTGTGCGATAGTATTCGGCGAGTCGTACCAAACTAACG
>NZ_LWFH01000944.1:0-343 GCF_001635725.1 Oleiphilus sp. HI0066 | reverse complement strand
CTATAGATGGTAGGGCTGTTTACCTTCATTAATTAGCTTGTAAGCATGCGTAGCGCGACTGATTTGATCACGACTTGGCTTGAATCGAACGCTTTGCAGGTGAGCTTCACCGTCAGTTTCATCCGCATTAGCCATCACGAAAGCATCGACCCAATAGTGATCCCCGTTTTTACAACGGTTTTTAATGATGTCCATCCACGATTTTTGATCCGCCATTGCGTCCGAAAGCGATTGAAACGCGGCTTGTGGCATATCTGGATGACGAACAATGTTGCGTGCTTGCCCAAGCGCTTCTTCTTCGGTAAACCCTGATATTTCAACGAAGTCTTTATTGACGTATGTG
>NZ_LWFH01000943.1:0-269 GCF_001635725.1 Oleiphilus sp. HI0066 | reverse complement strand
GGAAAATAAACTCCCCCAGAAGATATCTAAGGATTTTGCTGATCCTTTTGCCTTTGCGAATCGTTGTGCGAGATAGGCTTTGGTTAAGCTTGCTCCGAGAGTTTGGTAGTAAGCGCGATAACCATATTTGATGTCGAGTTTTTTGATGGCAACGAGTAGCTCTTTGACTTGCTG
The DNA here is from genome assembly GCF_001635725.1 of Oleiphilus sp. HI0066. Classification (NCBI taxonomy): domain Bacteria; kingdom Pseudomonadati; phylum Pseudomonadota; class Gammaproteobacteria; order Oceanospirillales; family Oleiphilaceae; genus Oleiphilus; species Oleiphilus sp. HI0066. The sequence continues at coordinate 95 of NZ_LWFH01000943.1, read as the reverse complement.
GTGGCCTAGCATGCTCATAGCGTGATCAAGAGTTTTACTGAATACGCTTTCTGGACGAGGATTGTCGTTGGCCTTGCGCATGATTGCGAGTGACA
>NZ_LWFH01000942.1:0-817 GCF_001635725.1 Oleiphilus sp. HI0066 | reverse complement strand
TGTTGGTGCTGTATCCCACTTTACGCGCGCGAAGTAAGTGATTTGCATCCAAATAAAAACTAGAACGGTTTTAATGAACGATACAAAGCCATGTTGCATGCCGCTGATGACAAAGTCAGGGTCCTTGTCAGCTTGGTTAGTATGTCGATGATGAGTCATGTGCTCATATCTGTGCGACGCGTATGGCACTGAAATAAGTGGTGCGGCGAGGTAACCGCATAGATCATTGAGCCACTGAAGCTTTTTGTTATTCCCGTTAATGTTCCCATGCGCCGCTTCGTGCAGTGCGCTATAAGAAAAATAAGTCAAAGCTGCTAGACCAACGACCGCAGGAATAAGAGGAATATCACCTTGCGAATAGAAGTAGAGAAACGCAATTGTTCCGATCACAACGCTAAAAGTATATATGACGGTAAGCCAGCTTATTTTGCCCATGTATTTTTGAGCTGACGCGATAGCTTCTTTGTTGAGTTGGGTTAAGTCGTCTGACATATTAGCTCCATTACTATTCTTTTTTGGTGCTTCGTTTGGAGTGTCTATTACATGTCTTAATCAGACAATTTAGAACAGTATGTCACGCCATAAGATCGTCAATATCTGCCATGTAGTGCTACCAAAAAGAAGATTTTTAGCGCTCGTAGCATTATTTATTTGAGAAGTGCCCTTTTATAAACTGCGGGAAAGCCGCTTTGCCGTGGGTCTGTTTACTTATGATTTTAAGTTCCTCATCAAAGATGAAGTAATCAACGCCATGCCAGAAAAAGGGACTTCCGTTGCGCATTTTAAGCGCTTTGAACAAGAATTTATTGGGAAGGTT
>NZ_LWFH01000941.1:0-518 GCF_001635725.1 Oleiphilus sp. HI0066 | reverse complement strand
CCTCTAAGATTTTCTTAGAAGTACTAGAACAGTAAAAATCTAACTCCTCAAAATTAAAAAAGGAGGCAAGAGCCTCCTTTTTTAAACCTTAAGAACTTACCAACCAGTACGTTCTTTAAGTGCTTTACCGATGTCTGCGAGACTCTTAACCGTAGTTACGCCAGCTGCTTCTAGCGCTGCGAACTTATCATCGGCAGTACCTTTACCGCCAGCGATAATCGCACCAGCATGTCCCATACGCTTACCCGGAGGAGCAGTAACACCTGCGATATATGATACAACAGGCTTAGTTACATTCGCCTTGATGTACTCAGCAGCCTCTTCTTCTGCAGTGCCACCGATCTCACCGATCATAACAATTGCTTCAGTTTGAGGGTCGTTCTCGAACATCTCAAGAATGTCGATAAAGTTTGATCCTGGAATCGGGTCACCACCAATACCTACACAAGTAGACTGACCAAATCCGAAGTCAGTCGTCTGCTTAACTGCTTCATAAGTCAACGTACCTGAACGAGATA
>NZ_LWFH01000940.1:0-782 GCF_001635725.1 Oleiphilus sp. HI0066 | reverse complement strand
GCTAAAATCCCCGTCGTCGGATCAATCAACCAAATCAGCCAAATCCTAGAACCCTTAACTCGCGGTATTGGCTTCACAGTGCTGCCTAAAAGCGCCATCGACAGTTTTCATAGCCCAGAATTACTGCAAGTTTTAAAGCCGAAACAAGCCGTGAAGGAAAACCTATATTTGATTAGAAAGAAAAATAGAGAGTTACCTAAAAGATGTGATGCGCTGAATGCAATCATAAAGAATATGTGGGGTTAGCGTTTAGGTTTTGAGGTTTTCTGATCGCACTCTATGCAATTTGTTGAGCCAACATCAGTCACTAAAATTTTTCTAATATAGCACTGGGCTAATTCTTCTTTTCCTGTCGGTGGCGACCGACAGCGCCTTGAGACCTTTGTTTCGCCAAAGGTCTTAAGATGGCACATGCCAGCCTCTCTTGCTTCGCAATTCACCTTCATCTAAAGGCGACCCGGATCGCTTACGCGCTCGACGGGATTGTCCCTTCGTTCGACTTTTGAGAATGAGGTAATACGCAGTGTTTACTATCAAGTCACTTCCGCGCAGGCAGCACAAAAGCGCTTTAGTGCGTTGAACGACCAACGGTCGACCCGAAGGGTAAGCGAAGCACATCATCTATTGTTTAAAGTGCAATGCACGGAGTTAGACAGAAGCGGACGTTGAGTACACTCTTAATAAAATAAATCTAGCGACTTTCTTTTCAAAACAAAGATCTGATCTTCGAGCGATTCTTACGTCTGTTCTTAACCCATAATGGTGTAAGAAAAACACCAACT
>NZ_LWFH01000939.1:0-1373 GCF_001635725.1 Oleiphilus sp. HI0066 | reverse complement strand
CCGCTCACCCCGGTGAGGTATTAAAAGAACTCGTTATCGAATCTCTTGGATTAACGTTAACAGACGTGGCAAGTCATCTAGATGTGAGCCGAAAAACTTTATCTAAGGTTCTAAATGCACGCGGATCTTTAACGCCAGAAATGGCAGTAAGGCTAGAGCTAGCTTTTGGAAAGCCTTCTGCAGACCATTGGCTGCGTCTACAAAACGCCTATGATCTGTGGCTGGCGCGACAGACCAAAGATGCACTTCATGTTTCACCGTTTGATATAGAGGCGGCGTGATTCTTTGCTTCAGTATCTAAAGCCACCGATATAGACTGGAAAGAATGAAAAGCGGACATTGGTTTTCCATTCGCAAATAGACAATTGCGGACATCAAGTTGGGAGAAATATCAGGCTTTATTTGGGCAGGTTTATTTAGCAAGCAGACATGAACGCCCGCATTTGAGGCTGGTTTGGAGCGCAGCGGAAAACCAGTCAGGCAACATGCGCTTGTTAGAATTAGTTCACTTTCCAATGGTATGTGGTGTAGTAGTAGAGCTCTTGCTTCCCATTGTATTCAAAATAGGCTGACTGCCACATATCCTTTTGAACCTCATTACCCCACATATCTTTCTCTATCGCGTATTTTACTCGATCTTGCAAATTGGCATATACATAAGAGGATATGCCAATGTTGCCATGCAATTTGTCTCCAACCTTTACGGACTTATTAACTGCATTGCCAACCCATACCAAATCTCTATTATTTGCACCAGCTATACCAACTTTTGCACAAACAATTTTTCCGTCATCAATGCCTATGCCAAAATCAACGGATGAGAACTTCTCCATTTTCTTCTTTACTTCGGAGTCTGAAGATGACAATAGCCATTTCATCTTCATGGCAGACTCAACAGCATTACTTAATGTGATTTTTGATGTGCCTTGAAAAAAGACCAGCATTCCATCGCCATTAAAGCTTCTTACCTCACCACCTAGGCTTTTAGCGACAGTCACGATTGTGTGGAAATAAGCTTTATGTATCTTTGCAACAGTAGTTCTGTTGTGATTATTTAGAACCGAAGTCGAGCCCCTCATATCAATATAAAGTGTTGTTGCTTCAAACCTAAGGCCTTTATTACCAAATGTCAGGCGAGTATCGTCAATGTCAGGCACATCAATAATATCCGTAACTTCAAAAGCGTTATCAATAATCTCTTTTACCTTTGAAACAATCCCTTCCTTCATTACTTCGCCCTAAATAGATAAATTAAAAGTGCTAACACAGGAGATATTACAGCCGCCAATGTCAGCCAAATAGCTTTTTGAAAAGCTCGATATTTTCTATCAGCTATAACTGAGTTGATAATTATTTGGTTAGATAAATCTTTC
>NZ_LWFH01000938.1:0-284 GCF_001635725.1 Oleiphilus sp. HI0066 | reverse complement strand
ATGAGTATGACTATCAGGGTATCCGTTATGAAATTTGGGGGCTCACAGCGATTGTGCTGGTTGAGTTTTTGAATGTCGCAATGGATGCAAGAATAACAATATTTGATGACTACCTGAAGGATAGAGATGAAATTCAGCCTAAACGATAAGCAACCTGTTCAACATGGTGCTCCAGGCTTTATCGCGCCTAATGCGAGCTTGATTGGTGATATTGAATTGCATGAGGACGCGAGCGTTTGGTTCAACGTTGTAATCCGTGCAGATAATGACAAAGTCGTTGTTGG
>NZ_LWFH01000937.1:0-284 GCF_001635725.1 Oleiphilus sp. HI0066 | reverse complement strand
CGTCAGATTAATCGGCGGAGCTATCTTCCTGTCAGGCATGCTTATTATGGCCCTTAATGTTTGGCTAACTATTAGACAAACAAGTGCTAAAGCACTCGACTCAGTGCCAGCACAAGCTTAAGGAGAGCGATAGAATGAACCATGAAATAATTGAGAAAAACCTTGGCCTAATGATCCCATTAATCATTGTCGCAATAAGCTTTGGTTTCTTAGTGGAAGTTGTACCTCTTTTCTTTAACAAGGATATGAAAACACCTGTCGAGGGACTTAAGCCTTATACTGCG
>NZ_LWFH01000936.1:0-307 GCF_001635725.1 Oleiphilus sp. HI0066 | reverse complement strand
GATGCAAATCCACCCATTCCCACGACCAAATGCGGCTTCACTTTATTGAGAACACCAAAAGCTTGAATTAAGGCATGCACCAAGTTGAATGGAGCCTTTAAAAGAGCAAGCTTGCCTTTGCCTCTTAGCCCGCTCACGCTAATGCCATAAAAGGGTATGCCCTGTTTCTCAATGACCGACTGCTCGAAACCACCATTAGATCCAAGCCAAGCAACATTCGCCCCTTGCTCTTGTAACTTTCTAGCCGTTGCAAGAGCAGGAAATACATGACCACCTGTTCCGCCAGCCATCATCAAATACGTTTTCA
>NZ_LWFH01000935.1:0-405 GCF_001635725.1 Oleiphilus sp. HI0066 | reverse complement strand
TACCTTACGCTTCGAGTTGGAAATTATTGCAGTAGAGGAAAATTCATAAAAGCTATAGGTGAACAAGAATTTATTGTTTTGATCAGGTAATTTTCGAAACAGCATATATACTAAGTGTAACAATGCGTATTTAGGTGTAAGTGTAGATTCTCTTGCATTAGAAGGTGCGTGTATTCATCAACTCCAGTATTTATAAGAAAAAGCAGATGGAAGTAGAAGATCAAAACGAAGCGTGGAAAATCCTAATTGTCGAAGATGATGAGCGTTTAGCAGGGCTTACTAAAGAGTACTTAGAAAGTAATGGTCTTGTTGTCTCAGTTGAAGGCAATGGTACGAACGCTGTAGACCGAATTGTAAATGAGAAACCTGACTTGGTAGTTTTAGATTTAATGCTGCCTGGTGAAG
>NZ_LWFH01000934.1:0-808 GCF_001635725.1 Oleiphilus sp. HI0066 | reverse complement strand
GATCTGCCATCAGGTATGGGCGGTTCTGCAGGCGAATTGAAATACGCAAACGAACTTGTTGAATTTATTCGTGAACACAGTGGAAATCACTTTAACATCGAAGTTGCTGCTTACCCTGAGTTCCATCCTCAAGCTCCAAGTGCAGAAGAAGACTTAATCAACTTTAAGCGTAAGGTTGATGCCGGTGCGAATAGTTCGATTACACAATACTTTTATAACGTCGATTCGTACTTCTACTTTATCGATCGTGTTGAAGCGATGGGCGTCAATATTCCAGTCGTCCCTGGCATTATGCCTATCACGAACTACACGAACTTGGTTCGTTTTAGTGATATGTGTGGCGCAGAGATTCCTCGTTGGATCCGCAAGCAACTTGAAGCGTATGGTGATGATAAAGCCAGTATCCTTAAATTTGGCGAAGAGGTTGTCACACGTATGTGCGAACAACTCATCGATGCAGGTGCACCAGGCATTCATTTCTACAGCATGAACCAAGCTGAACCTTCTCTGAAGATCTGGGATAACCTAGGCTTGAGCGATAAGGAAAAAATCAAGTTTTAAGGTTTAATCAGCGATAAAACTTTCTATTCAAAAAGAGCGCACCAGCGCTCTTTTTTTATGCGCAGCTAAACAAAGTAAAGTGGCGTCGCGTAGAGGCCATTGGGGCGAAACGCCGATCTTAATATTTCTCGGGGAGCGCAATGCGTCATCCTCATTAGATAACTCATCACAGGCAACAGCTTTATATTACGTGTAAATTTTGCATCAACTTGCAGGCTATCAAAACTCTCTAAAGTTTCCGGTAATT
>NZ_LWFH01000933.1:0-607 GCF_001635725.1 Oleiphilus sp. HI0066 | reverse complement strand
GAAGAATGTTCAACGTCTTGGAGTGAAATAGGTTGCGGCTTGACGAGTTTACGTCCAGGATTTTTAAGTATCTATACATACGAGATCCCTTTCGATACAAAATACGTTGTTACTCCAAAAATTGTTTCAAAAAGCGGTGTGCTAGAGTCACAAACCCTGAAGATTTCAAAGTCATGGCGACTATCGGTTCCCGCAATTAATTGCTAGTCCAATTTCTTCGAGCGAACTACTTCGTATACTTTTGAAATCAGTTATTAGGTCTTTTTAGAATGAAAAGCGGACATTGGTTTTCCATTCGTAAATAGACATGAGCAGACCTTTATTGCTTTAAGTATGTAATACAGCTTCAGAAGAAAAGCGGACATAGAGAACTCTTTTGGAGAAATCATTATTTCGTTTAGATGCGCGTTACTTAAGAGAATATTACGGTTATATATTGCTTATACGTCAATTTAGGTATATTTTTTATACACTATGTATTCTTTCGAATTTGATCCAAAGAAAAGTAAATCCAATCTTGAGAAACACGGGATTGATTTTGTCACCGCACAGGACTTGTGGCGAGATGTGAGGTTTGTTGAGCTTGATGCAAAATCAACAGAAGAAC
>NZ_LWFH01000932.1:0-354 GCF_001635725.1 Oleiphilus sp. HI0066 | reverse complement strand
GCCGAACACTATAACAGATCGCTTTCTACATAACTGCTTAAATTTAAATAGCAGGTCTGAGGTTTAAACACGGCATTTAGTGCTTCTGCGAATTTAGCCGCCCTATCAGGTAAGCCCTCCACGAGATACTTTATCGTTTGTTCTTGCACATCTGCTACGAAAGCACTGCTTGGCCGACATAAAGGGTCGTTCGCATTGTCTGCCGAAAGACGAAAACGAAATCCTGCTGCACAACATAAAATTCGCTCCAAGGCTTGAGGTTTTACCTCAACCCGCTCAAAGACAGATTGCTGCGCTTCATCGCGACCATCGGGCTCATACCAATAGCCATAATCTAATTGAGTACGCCGTTCT
>NZ_LWFH01000931.1:0-1356 GCF_001635725.1 Oleiphilus sp. HI0066 | reverse complement strand
TTTTATGTTAACTATCAAACGCTTAAGTTCGAAAGATTCGGATTTTAATGACAAGCTGGCAGATCTAGTCGCTTGGGATGAGGCGCTTGATGAGTCTGTGCATCGTACAGTTAAAGATATTATCTCAGATGTGCGTAAGCGCGGCGACGAAGCTGTTCTTGAGTTGACGAATCGCTTCGATCAAGTTGGAGCTAGCGCATTGTCAGAACTTGAAATGCCTCAATCTCGTTTGCAAGAAGCTTTAGAAGGCTTGCCTACGGATCAACGCGAAGCTCTGCAACAAGCTGCAGCGCGTGTACGTAGTTATCATGAAAAACAAGCGCAGGGTGGCAGTTCTTGGGAATTTACTGAGGCGGATGGTACCAAACTTGGTCAACGAGTTTTGCCTGTAGATCGTGCTGGATTGTACGTTCCGGGTGGTAAAGCGGCTTATCCATCATCTGTGTTGATGAATGCGATTCCAGCGAAGGTTGCTGGTGTTGAAGAAGTCGTGATGGTGGTGCCTACTCCAGGCGGCGAGGTGAATCAGCTTGTGCTGGCGGCTGCAGCTGTCTGTGGCGTAGATCGCGTATTCACGATCGGTGGTGCACAAGCTGTTGCAGCATTAGCGTATGGTACAGAGACGATTCCAGCGGTTGATAAAATTGTTGGCCCAGGAAACATCTTTGTTGCCACAGCGAAGCGTGAAGTCTTTGGCCAAGTCGGTATTGATATGATCGCAGGTCCTTCCGAGATTCTTGTTATTTGTGACGGTAAGACCGACCCTGATTGGATTGCGATGGATCTGTTCTCTCAAGCAGAACACGACGAAAATGCGCAATCAATTTTGATCTCAGACGATGCTGATTATCTCGATGCTGTCGAATCTAGTATCAATAAGCTAATCGATGGCATGGAGCGCAAAGATATTATTCGTGCATCCATCGAGGATAGAGCGGCATTAATTCAGGTTGAATCTCTTGAGCAAGCGGCTGAAGTTAGTAACACCATCGCGCCAGAGCACTTAGAGTTGTCGGTTGAAGATCCAGAAGCCTTAGCTCAGCATATTAAGCATGCAGGGGCGATCTTTATGGGGCGTTATACGGCTGAGGCCTTAGGCGATTATTGCGCCGGGCCAAACCACGTTCTACCAACTTCGGGAACCGCGCGTTTTTCATCTCCTCTAGGTGTGTATGACTTCCAGAAACGCTCATCGTTGATCTACTTCTCTGAGCAAGGGGCGAGTGATCAAGGCAAGGTAGCGTCTGTATTGGCGCGCGGAGAAGGTCTTGAAGCGCACGCACGTTCTGCGGAATATCGTATTAAAGAATAAATTTGATAGGGCGTCGTGATGACAGGATCGACGCCTACGCCAAG
>NZ_LWFH01000930.1:0-364 GCF_001635725.1 Oleiphilus sp. HI0066 | reverse complement strand
TGCGGGAGTCTTATTAAACGAACAAGATTTTTATGATCTGACTTGGGCTTACTTACTTACCTGTCACGAGCAAGGTGTTGTGCATACGGAGTTGTTTTTTGATCCTCAAACGCACACCGAACGTGGGATCGATATAGGTGTGGTGTTTGATGGAATAACGCGGGCACTGAGCGACGCGGCAACACAACTTGGCATAACGAGCGGATTGATTTTGTGCTTTTTGAGGCATCTCAGTGAGCAGGATGCATTCGAATGCTTTGAGCAAGCCAAGCCATATTTGCATCATATTCTCGGAGTAGGGCTTGATTCATCGGAAGTTGGGCATCCTCCTTCTAAGTTTGAGCGTGTTTTTGCACAGGCTAGA
>NZ_LWFH01000929.1:0-457 GCF_001635725.1 Oleiphilus sp. HI0066 | reverse complement strand
CCAAGGATTGAGGTGTAGTATCTTTTTCGCCTTACGCCATGTTGCATCAATGAGAATATACTGACGTTCAAGACTCTTAGCCTCTGCCTGCATATTTAACTGAGCAAAGCCTGCCTCGACAATGTCGCCCCCAGGAAATATTAGCACCTGTTGTTCACGCTCTTTAGCACGAGGCTCCGGAAACACCTCAGAATCTTTCACTAAAACGCTTGGAAAACGCTGCTTGATTAACGATACCGTAGAGATCGTTTTTTTACGCTCTTCTGGGTGCCTAAAAATAACGACAGAGGTTTGATCTTTGCTAGCTTCGACGTGTCCACACATACACATCTTATGCGGCAAAGCGCAACCAAAACAGTAACGACTGCCTTCGATCTTGGCGTGATAGATAGGCATACGTTTTACCTTGCTTTCATCTTGATGAAGCTTCGCTCCGATTAACACGCCTTGCTCATTC
>NZ_LWFH01000928.1:0-325 GCF_001635725.1 Oleiphilus sp. HI0066 | reverse complement strand
CTTGATAATCGTAATGTTGTCACGCGCTTGCGCTTGATCTACCAGTACTTGGTCCGCTCGCAAGGTATCTGCAAATTCAAGCACCGTCACACTCTTCACGATACCAGCCAAATCGAGTGCCGCTTCGATTCCAGAATTACCACCACCAACAACAGCAACATCTTTCCCTTTGAAGAATGGGCCATCACAATGTGGACAGTACGCCACGCCATTACCGATATTTTCTTTCTCACCAGGAACGTTTAGCTCTCTCCACTTCGCCCCTGTTGCGACAATCAAGGTCTTGGTATCGATACGCTCACCTGATGACAAGACCACGGTTTTG
>NZ_LWFH01000927.1:0-703 GCF_001635725.1 Oleiphilus sp. HI0066 | reverse complement strand
ATACATCAAGAGTGGAGGCGCGAGCCGGAGTCGAACCGGCCTACGTGGATTTGCAATCCAGTGCATAACCGCTTTGCTATCGCGCCACATTTTGTATGGTGTTTAAGTGCTTTCGATGAACAAGGATTGCTACATCCAGTGCACTTTTCACCTTGGGTCGTACAATCGTACTCAGCGCTTTGCTATCGCGCCACATTTTGTAAGGTGTTTAAGTGCTTTCGATGAGCAAGGATTGCTGCATCCAGAGCACTTTTTACCTTAGGTCGTACAATCGTACTTAGCGCTTTGTAGTCGCGCTACTTAAAAAAGCACGTGTATTATAGTGCCCTTTTAACAAAAACGCCTCGGGGTTTCCGAGGCATTTTTATTTGGAGCGGGAAACGAGATTCGAACTCGCGACCCCGACCTTGGCAAGGTCGTGCTCTACCAACTGAGCTATTCCCGCGTAAACCTTTTATCGCGTTTAGGCTGTTGCCTTGCGAAGAGGCGCATATATTAACGAATCAAATTAAGGAGTCAAGCACCTTTAAGCACTTAATTTTAATTACTTTTCGTTTGCGAATAATGCTCCCCAAGAAGCGGCTAAATATTGAACCATTGACCACAAAGTTAAGACTGCTGCGATAACGATCAAACCGTAACCAAACCAGAATGAAGCTTCAATTTTTGCACCAATCAGCAAAAAGAAAATCGCACTCATTTG
>NZ_LWFH01000926.1:0-218 GCF_001635725.1 Oleiphilus sp. HI0066 | reverse complement strand
GCCGCATTGGTCGTGAAGATGCTTGTTGTCACGTATACGATGAACGATTTGGTGATAATAAACACCGACAAGTTCTTGCTCTTCTGCGTTATCAACATCACCGATGGGGGTGTAAGTTACGGTTTCTCGGTAAGTGTTTTTCTCAGTTCCATCTGGCTCGGGGGAGGTGTCAGAGCCTTTGTCGCCGATCCATGTGCCAACTAGTAATGCAAGAGGTC
>NZ_LWFH01000925.1:0-275 GCF_001635725.1 Oleiphilus sp. HI0066 | reverse complement strand
TTGAGACAGTTTCGTGTTCATTGGGAAACTATTGACGTANAAGGGTTCAACTCCCGAGAACGCTATTCAACTCCTCTCGTATTACAGGCTCAGTGCTCGCAGCGCGCTGTGCGCTTCTATGATGCTAATTTTCGGGCGCAAAGAGCGTGCATCCCTAATGATCAGTTAGGGATTGCTTACTGTGGGTCTGAGCGCAAAGATCTAGATCACAGGGCGTTACCCATAGAAAAAGGTAAGGCTTGTGCTTATGTTGTCGACGCGAAAGGGGCTGGGGA
>NZ_LWFH01000924.1:0-802 GCF_001635725.1 Oleiphilus sp. HI0066 | reverse complement strand
GCAACCATCGTATTAACTAGTTTCTTCTATCGTTCGTACCTAGATTTTGAATTAAAGTCCTTTCTATTTAGAGTCTTTTTTCTTTTATGTACAGTAATTTACCCAGCTTGGGGAATCATTTTGAACAAAGGTTACTATGTAAGTTTTGGGTTCGAAAAAGTACCTCCGGTATACAGCGATTTTGACGAGACCGCTAAAGGTAGATGTGCATTTTTTACACGCTTAGTAACAGTGGCAGCGATAGTAGTCTTTACATACTTGTTTTTCTCTAAGCTATGAGACACTTTGGTTAGTCATCCAAGATGAGTTGAAAGAGCTTCTTATGTCCAGCATCTCGATCAGACCTGACTCAGTATCGGGTTAGAAAGGGCTACCCGCAAATAGCCCTGTGGAATGAGGGGATTTAGATCTCTATGTTCTGCGCAAGCTCTAATGCGTCATCAACTTCAACGCCTAAGTATCTGACTGTACTTTCAAGGCTCGTATGGCCAAGTAGTATTTGAACTGCGCGTAGATTTTTAGTTTGCTTGTATATTATTGACGCTTTAGTACGGCGCATACTATGAGTGCCGTATGCGCTTGGATCGAGATCTATGCTAGTCACCCAGCTTTTTACGATACGGCCATAATGACGAGTTGTAATATGTCCTCCTAATTTTGATCTGCTAGGAAATAGATACTCTAGGGAGCTTAGCGAACGACTTTCAATCCAGTTCGCTATTGTCTCTCGGGTCTTTCTTGTGATTTCAAAAACGACTGGATGTTGTGTCTTTTGTTGGATGACTTGCGCTCTAACCATCAC
>NZ_LWFH01000923.1:0-428 GCF_001635725.1 Oleiphilus sp. HI0066 | reverse complement strand
CAGAGCATTTGGTGTTAGAGGGTGATGTAGANTTCGGTCTTGCGAGTGAGAAAGGCGTCGTTGTCTCAGCTCGCGTCGAGGCAATTGAGTATTTCGGCCGATTCGTTTCTATTCAATTGGTATGTGATGCTTGGGGTAAGAGTCTCGAAATAGATTTGCCATCTACCAAGCTGCAATTTTTTGACTTGAGTTTAGGCGCACAGCATAAAGTTGCCTTGCCGAAAGAAGCGCTGCATGTGTTTTCTCAAGATGCGGAGACGGCTTAGTGACTACCTTAACTTTAAATCTTCGTTCTTGGTTTAACGGTTTATCTGAAACGGATCGAACTATCCGCTTGTTTGTTCAGTTGGGTGTTATTGGGGCATTGAGTGTCGCAATTTTGCTCCCTTTGTTTTCTTTACTGAGTAAAAGTGTTGAGGATAGTGATG
>NZ_LWFH01000922.1:0-321 GCF_001635725.1 Oleiphilus sp. HI0066 | reverse complement strand
GTCTATTGAACAAGCGATAGACAACATCAAGTATCGTCTGCGAGCGACTGGTGAGCGAGAACTATCTTCATTGCAAGTGGGTGAAGAAGTGATGCGAGAACTTCGAAGTTTAGATGAAGTTGCATATGTTCGATTTGCCTCGGTATATCGCAGTTTCCAAGACATCAATGAGTTTAAAGAAGAGATTGATCGCTTAGCCAAGCGTGATCGCTCTTCTGATAACGCATAAGCACTAAGAGTTTTGCTCCATATGCATGACTGGTCGGCTGATGATCATCGTTATATGGCTCGTGCTATCGAGTTAGCCTGGCTTGGTGAATT
>NZ_LWFH01000921.1:0-413 GCF_001635725.1 Oleiphilus sp. HI0066 | reverse complement strand
CGAGCGTCTCAGAGACGAATGCCGCAATGTCATCTAGCGATAACTGATCATCAGGCAAACCGCTACACTTTACGCATTGCACCAACAATTGATCATCGGGAACAAGCAACTCACCAAAGTGCTTGGTAACAACCCGCCCCTCTTGAAAGGATCGTTCGTCAATATCACGCACCTCAGCTTCAGTCACCGCAACGAGCTTACGCGCCAACATGCTCTTTATGATCGACACAACTGCTTGAGGCGTGATAGCGAAAACACCAGAGTGCATCTTCACACCACTCGGTATGCCCAGACATACCTGCTCGTTGTTTATGGACGCACAAACATCTCGAGCCGTGCCATCTCCACCAGCGAACAACAGCAAGTCCGGACTAAATGAAGATAAGATATTCACAGCCTCTTGCGTGTGCTGT
>NZ_LWFH01000920.1:0-270 GCF_001635725.1 Oleiphilus sp. HI0066 | reverse complement strand
GACTTTCACGAGTGGATTGGAGATGGATGGGCAGTTCTATTCTCACATCCAAAAGATTTTACGCCTGTATGTACAACAGAACTTGGCTACATGGCGCGAATTCAGCCAGAATTTGAAAAACGTAACACCAAGATTATAGGGTTGAGTATTGATCCTCTCGATGACCATCATGTATGGATTAAAGATGTTGAAGAAGTAGGGAGTACGACAGTCAACTATCCTGTTATTGCTGACACGGATCTGAGTATCGCAAAACTTTATAACATGTTT
>NZ_LWFH01000919.1:0-324 GCF_001635725.1 Oleiphilus sp. HI0066 | reverse complement strand
CATGAGTTTGAAGTGCAGAAGATTGNTCGACATCAACCTCATCCTTCTGTTCATTTATATGCGAGATAGTTTTCTCAGGAGATTTTGTCACTTCGACGACACTATTTACTGACGAATCAACAAAAGGCGTGATGCTATCCAAAAACGGCTTAGACCATACGCCGAGACCAACAAACAAAGTGATCCCCAACGCGGTACCCACTACTCGATACCCGTATTGAAAGACGAAACGCTCCCACGCAGAACGACTTTCACCGAGTATTTCGTAGTTAGCACGTTTGATATGTTCAACTTCAACCTGATCTGAATTGCTTGCATAGGCGC
>NZ_LWFH01000918.1:0-610 GCF_001635725.1 Oleiphilus sp. HI0066 | reverse complement strand
TTTGAAATTTCTATAAAGTACCCATGTACACGGTTATAGCCGACTTTAAGTGTTGATATGCCAGTTTCTTCGCGTTCGCGTTCCTCTAGATCGATGAGAAACTGACCCGCATTTTCACTCATGTTTCGAAGTTCATCTAGCTCAGAATCAAAACCTTCTTTAATAACCCCACCATCACGAATGACAACCGGAGGATTATCAATTACGGCGCTATCGAGCAATTGAGCAAGTGACGGATGCTCTGAGATTCGAGATTTCAAGTCATCAAGTAAACCGGTGTTTAGGTTCTTAATAGCGACCTGCAATGCGGGTAAAACAAGAAGCGTATCTTTAAGGCGGGTAAGATCCCTTGGTCGTGCGGAACCAAGTGCTACCCGAGCCAGAATTCGTTCAATATCGCTGACATGCTTTAACTGATCAATAACAAGATCGAAGTGATAGTTATTAAGAAGCTCTCCAACTGCATCATGACGATGTTCGGCTACTATTTTCTGTTGTGTAGGCTGGTTCAACCAACGGCGCAGAAGACGGCTACCCATCGCAGTACTGCAATGATCTAATACCCAAGACAGCGTACTTGTCGATTCGCCTTGAGTTGTAGCATCTATCT
>NZ_LWFH01000917.1:0-298 GCF_001635725.1 Oleiphilus sp. HI0066 | reverse complement strand
TATATCTCCTAAGGCTAAAGCACCTAGCATTGCATCACAGATCGCATGCAACAACACATCACCATCTGAATGCGCCTTTAAACCAAAGCTATGAGGAATTCTCACGCCGCCAAGAGTAACGAACTCTCCATTCTCGAACGCATGTACGTCATAGCCCGTACCCACTCTAAGATCAGGCGTCATATTTGTTTTCTCATTTACGGTATTTGTACTTTCTAGTGCAGCCAAATCTTCAGGCTTTGTGACCTTAATATTGCTCGACCGTCCTTCTACAAGTAGCGGAGAGTGCCCTGCAAAC
>NZ_LWFH01000916.1:0-548 GCF_001635725.1 Oleiphilus sp. HI0066 | reverse complement strand
TGATGCTGATGCGGGAACATTTACCATTGCTCCACGTTTTGTATATGCAGATGGTGATCAGAAAGACGATAACTTTTTGGAGCTAGATGTCGGTGCATATGTTGGCATTATTGATACGCAAGCGGGGTTGTTTTCTGCAGGTGTTGAAGCCTTAATGACAACCGCGGATAACACCGATAATACTTATACTTTAGGTGTGCGTTGGGCTTACGATCAGAAGTTGAATGTTGATATTGTCCCTGTGGTTTATAGTAATGACGAACTGTTTGGCGTACCGGGCTTAGTTCGTGTGAACTATCAGCTTTAAAATGAGATTTCATCAAAAAAGGCAGCCAGTTGGCTGCCTTTTTTGCATCTGAGCGTTTGATCAGTAATTAGTGCGCTACATCCCAGCTGTCGCCAATTCCCGCTTCGACAATCAGTGGCACGTCAAGATTTGCTGCGCCCATCATGAGCTCACTGAGTAAGCTTGCAATCTCTTCGACTTGATCTTCTCGTACTTCGACAATGAGTTCATCGTGTACCTGCATGATCATCTTCGCATCAAG
>NZ_LWFH01000915.1:0-322 GCF_001635725.1 Oleiphilus sp. HI0066 | reverse complement strand
ATCCATATCATGCGCACCAGCAACCAAACATGCTGGGCTGTCAGTCAAACGATTCGTCATACGAACTTCATCTACTTTATCTTCAAGTAGCTCTTTGATCTGTTTAACCAATGCTTCGTATGTCTTATTCGCTTCTTCCTGTTGCTTCTTGTCTTCTTCTGCTTCGATCTCACCGAGGTCAAGCTCGCCCTTAGTGATGTCTTGAAGATGCTTACCTTCAAAATCAGACAGGTAAGAGATCATCCAGCCATCAATGCGATCGCTTAGCACTAGAACCTCAATACCCTTCTTACGGAAGATTTCCATATGTGGGCTAGAAATA
>NZ_LWFH01000914.1:0-1480 GCF_001635725.1 Oleiphilus sp. HI0066 | reverse complement strand
TCAACAAATTCAACCGTATTGTTTCGTAATTTTAGTACAGATTCCCTTACAGCGTAGATTTCTCTGATAGAGTGAGCAAAGTAAAATGACGAAGTTCCGTCAAGCCCGCTTAAGTCACCACGCTTGTTATGAATCGACATATCCTTGATCTGTATGCCGGCGATATCAAGATAAACTTCCATATCGGTAATCATGAAGTAAGCACTCCATGTTATCTTAGAATTCGCGTCACCAATACCGGTTCCTTGGGAAGCCTCAAATGAATCTATATCTCCATCACCATTCAGGTCTTCAGCACCAAAACCATTGCCGTTGTTCGATATATGTAAATCCTCAGGACCAAGGTATCCCTTCATCTTAAGGTTACTAATTAAGGTAGTAGTCCCATCTTCGCCTTCGTGCACACCAGTCGAATGGTTAGCATTAATGTCTAAACCTGCATTACCTATTGTGTAATCACTTCTAGCTATCCCGATTGCGTCAATTTCAAACGCAAAATCAACTGCGTGCTCAGTCATTAACTCAAAAGTATCGTAATCGTCAGTTTCGTATCGATTATTTGCTATGAAAGCCGCTTGGCCGCCCTCAACTTGCCAAGGGTCAGTTATATCGAAGTGAATAACCAAGTCACCGTCTTGATAAGTTTTCTTATCGTCGATAGCAAGATCTCTCTCAGAGTCATAGCCATTTGCCACGTCTTGAAATCGAGTATCTATATTGCCTGCATCGACATATAGCTGTGCGTAGTCACGCATTTTAGAAAAACCATAGTCCAGAACATTGTCGCCAGGGCTTGAGCCATCGCCAGCAACATCAATCTCTAAACGAAGGTTGTCCATGAAGTATTGAGAGGAGGAAGGATCATGCAAATCATGCCCCCCCATTCGAATGCCTTGCAGTAATAGAAAACCAGCATCTTTATACGCAAACTCGCCAATCTCATAGCGTGCCTCGACGTCAATAGTCAATCCAGCTTGACCAGTAACGTTTTGCAAATCTTGATCTTCTAACTTTATGAACTCAGCGTTTGCCCCATTAGAAATTGCACCAATTGCAACAACTAAACTGAGCCTATTAAACGTGTTCATTACTTATCTCCGAGTAGAACTTAGTTCCCTCGAAATACAACACATACTTTCGAGCAAGTAACTTTTATTTATTATTATTCGTCACACTAACTTAATTCACAAAATTTTTCAATGGGCGTTTTTTAATCGATCTAGCTTGCTCTCTTGATCATTAGCACACCAAAAGTAACGCACGCCAATATTGGTAGAACCGTTGCTACAATCGGCTCAAATCCGAATACCATACTCGCAGGTCCTAACAAATCTTGAACATACTTAAAAGTCAGACCAACGATTAAGCCGACAAAGACTCTAGTCCCCATAGCGACACTTCTTAACGGCCCAAATACAAAAGAAATCGCCACTAAAACCAAAGATAAAGTCGTTAGCGGCTGGAGAGCTTTTTTCCAAAA
>NZ_LWFH01000913.1:0-336 GCF_001635725.1 Oleiphilus sp. HI0066 | reverse complement strand
ATAGCCATCAACGAAGGCGCTTTCAGGCGCGTTCTTAATATCGAGTTTTATGCCTCGAGGTTGTTGAATGACGTTAATTTCGAAGTCTTTGTATTTTTCTAAGAGACTTTCACCGTCATCACTTAAGGATCCACAGTTCAACACAGCGAGTGCGCAACGACGAAACAGCTCTTGTAGTTGTTCGTTTTTCTTGTTGCGCAGGAGATTCACTTCGTGTCGAGACAATATGTCCATATTGCCTTTAGGTGTGACGCGAGCATTAATACCGTTGTTGTTCATACGCACTCTCCTTCGACGTAAGTTTTCGGCTTTCACTGTAAGTATAGTGTTGACGAC
>NZ_LWFH01000912.1:0-614 GCF_001635725.1 Oleiphilus sp. HI0066 | reverse complement strand
TTTTTAACCCCAGAGTAATCGCTGCTTGCGTCAAGAATCGCGTTTTTTTGATATTGCTATCGACCAAGGTAAATTGGCTATTGGGAAACAGTAGCGCAAGAGGAATACCAGGTAAACCAGGTCCAGTACCCACATCCATGATTTCTGACTCAGTGATAAACGGAACAACGCTTAACGAGTCAATAATATGGCGCTCCAACATTTCTTTCGGATCGCGAATCGCTGTTAAGTTGTAGGTGGAGTTCCATCGATACAGTAGTGAAACATACTCAACTAACTTATCTGCGTTCTGAACACTTAGCTCTATGCCGATTTCACCTGCAGCGTTTAACAGACATTCAGAAAACCCTTCGGTATTAATCTGGCCCACAACTAATTCGTCTCTTTCACGGATATTGCGCGCTTCATACTCGCTTTTTTCATGAACACCAGAACAAGTGAGATAGCAGCAGGTGTTACGCCAGGAATGCGCGAAGCTTGAGCAATCGTTGTAGGCTTCTGAGTCATCAACTTTTGCTTCACTTCATTCGACAAGCCCGATACTTGTTCATAATCAAAATCATCTGGAATCACAGTATTTTCATTCTTACGCAGCTTATCTATCTCATCTTGTT
>NZ_LWFH01000911.1:0-743 GCF_001635725.1 Oleiphilus sp. HI0066 | reverse complement strand
TAATTAACTTTCTCAAAGGCCTCCAAAATTAAGCTCTCAATGGTAAATACAGCGGTGCTTTAGCTTCTTGCGCTATGGTGGATTGGGCTTCGTTTCCAGTAGAAACAATCTGACGAGACACCTGAAATACGTGATATGCCTCGGGAGCATAAACATCGACTGTCGTAGCAACATGCTGACTTAATACGGGAACAGGGTCGCCAGATTTCACAATGCGAAAGGTCTCATTTACCGAAGGCGTTTCCGCCGGCAAAGGTTCTTCTACCCACAAGTAAATGGCTTTATCAACTAATACTCGCTGACAGTGAAGAACCTTGAACCCTTCCTTAGGCTTTAAGGTTGTGTCCTTGCCTTCATTCTCGAGAAGGTATTTATGTACAGTCTTCATTTACGAGTCTCCATCGTTGTGAACCGTAGGTGTCATCCTGTCATCCACGTCACTTCGAAAAAAGAAGATTTATTCGTCTCGAAAGAACGAAAAAAATGATCATAAAAGCGAACAATTATTGATCGAAGTATTCGAACTCATCGTTGATTAATAACTGATGGAAGAAGCTATTTCGCATTCAGTAGCATTGGTTAAACGCTGAAGAGGAGGCTCGTAATGCTGTACCTAAACGTGAACGAAAAAGTATTGGCATATTGGGAACGCACTATAGATCTGTATTACAACATCCATCTAGGGAGTCTTGTAGACGATATTGAGTCAGTGAATCTATTTATTGACAAACAAACGAGCGTTC
>NZ_LWFH01000910.1:0-399 GCF_001635725.1 Oleiphilus sp. HI0066 | reverse complement strand
AGTTGTTCACATACTGCAATTAAAGCCCGTGCTGAGTTGTATGCTCAGCTGCGGGCTTTTTTTTCTGCACGTAATGTTCTCGAAGTCGACACGCCGTTGATGAGTGTTTCAGGGTCAACGGACCCACATCTTGCAAGTTATCGTGCTTCAGGCAATCAAGATGCGCATCAATCCTTAAACTTTTTTCTTCAAACCTCTCCAGAGTTTGCGATGAAGCGTCTACTCGCAAGCGGTTTAGGCGATATCTATCAGCTTTGTAAAAGTTTTCGTGAAGCCGAGCAGGGGGGTAGGCATAACCCCGAATTCACAATGCTTGAGTGGTATCGAGTAGGGTTCAGTTTGACTGAATTAATGGAAGAAATCGCAGATCTCGTTTGTGAGCAGTTGAGCCTTGAGCGA
>NZ_LWFH01000909.1:0-363 GCF_001635725.1 Oleiphilus sp. HI0066 | reverse complement strand
ACGCGTTTCGCTCCTACAAGCTCAAACAAGTCACCATTAAAGCCTGTCATCTGGCGAGGCACCTTAGCTTGCTTAGCAACCTTTGCGTTAGCAGCAAGATGCAGCTGCTCACCATGCGTTGGAATGACGAGAGAAGGCTGCACCCATCCGTATAAATCAAGCAAATCTTGCTCACTTGGGTGACCACTCGCATGAATCGTTCTAGATGTGTTGTACTTCGTAATCACGGATATCTTTTTCTGTTCCAATTGCTCGATCAAACGATGAATATGCTCTTCATTCCCTGGAATCACAATAGAGCTAAATATCACAGTATCACCCTCTTCCAGCTCAAGATCTCGGAATTGATTCCTTGCCAGTCGT
>NZ_LWFH01000908.1:0-355 GCF_001635725.1 Oleiphilus sp. HI0066 | reverse complement strand
CCCGACTCAATCACTCGACCGTATTTCATCACAAGTGTTCGCCCAGCAAGCAGACGAATAACGCCAAGGTCATGGGTCACCACAATCATGGCGGTTTCCATCTCTTGCTGTATTTCCATAATCAAGTCGAGAATGGCCGCTTGTACGGATAGGTCTAATCCCGTTGTCACCTCATCAAGAAATAACAGTGGAGGATACGTCGACAAGGCTTTGGCGATTTGAACTCGCTGCTGCATACCGCCAGAGAAGGTTTTGGGCAATGCATCGATTCTTGCTGTCGGCACCTCAGTACGATGCAATAGTGATCTTGCACGCTCTCTTATATGGCTGTAATTACTAACACTAGACATCAACA
>NZ_LWFH01000907.1:0-486 GCF_001635725.1 Oleiphilus sp. HI0066 | reverse complement strand
AATGTATAACCCTCGTGAAGTAGCAGAGAATCTTAAGCGCTCTGGTGCATATCTGGCTGGTAACATTCGTCCTGGCGAGCAAACTGCAAATTACATCGATAACGTACTTACGCGTTTAACAATATTCGGTGCTGCTTATATTACAGCAGTATCATTACTGCCACAGTTTATGGTTGTTTGGTTCAATGTACCGTTTTATTTCGGCGGAACCTCACTTCTTATTGCGGTAGTTGTGGTGATGGACTTTATGGCTCAAGTGCAGTCGCACCTGATGTCTCATCAATATGAGTCTGTTATGAAGAAATCAAACCTTAAAGGTTACGGTAACAGCGGAATGCTGTGATAACCGGTAGGTTTTAGCAAATAGTTGGAGCAGATAATGAAAGTTCGTGCTTCGGTAAAGAAGATTTGCCGTAACTGTAAAATTATTCGTCGCAATGGCTCAGTTCGAGTCATTTGCTCAGAACCTCGTCATAAGCAACGCCA
>NZ_LWFH01000906.1:0-296 GCF_001635725.1 Oleiphilus sp. HI0066 | reverse complement strand
TGGCGGGCGCTACTAAAGCTGTGTTTGGTTCACAAGCCCAAGTATGCCGTTATTTCATCTGAGCAGGTGCGTGCTGATGCGGTTGAGGCGTTTAAAAATGCGAGTACCGACACGGAACTTTTGTTTGGGGCGGACGCGTTAACATTTATCGCTAGCCATAATGAAGTAGATATTGTTATGGCTGCAATCGTTGGTGCGGCTGGTTTATCTTCGAGTTTTGCTGCGGCCCAGTCAGGAAAAAAACTTCTTTTAGCGAATAAAGAGTCTCTCGTGTTGGCGGGATCGCTGCTCATGAA
>NZ_LWFH01000905.1:0-1712 GCF_001635725.1 Oleiphilus sp. HI0066 | reverse complement strand
GTCGACGGTGACATTACCATTGAAGTTCTCATTCGGTGCAAAGGTATATGTGTCATCTCCATTATCGGTGAAGATTCCATCCGTACCTGTGTATGTAACATCTGAGATACTCAGCGTATCACCATCAACATCCGACGCTCCCGCCAACAGATCCCCATCTGTAAGCGTGATCGTCCCGTCTTCGTTCATCTGGAAATTCTGATCCTGCGCGACCGGCAGATCATTCACGCCGGTTACAGTTACGTCGACAAGAGCTGGGGTTACACCGCCATTACCATCCTCCACTGTGTAGCTGATAGAAAAATCACCATAAAAATCAGCAGCAGGTACGATAGTATAAGTTCCATCATCATTATCTATTACAATTCCATTTGTAATCTCAATATTACTAACTGATAAAGCATCATTATTATTTGCTTGACCATCATATGATGATTCGTCGTCACCCTGTTGATTATCGTGTTGGCTATCATCGTCAGTTAAACCATTAATCACATCAGAAATCGAAACACCATATTGATCCTCAGTGACAGTATCCGAATCAGGCATAGTAACGCTGCTTTGATTAGATACAACTTGAGAGGGAATAATTACTCCATCAACAATATCAAACACATGCCAATACTCACCGGTCGTACTATCCGGAAGATCAGGCGTGAATGTTGATACTAAAGAGTTACCAACAAACACCTGAACCTGAACATTGTCAACGCCGTCAATATCCCATGCACCTGTACTATAGTTGTGCACAGAGTAATGCATGTTGGCCTCAGCATAATTTGGAACAGTAATAGTTTCTGGGCCGTAGCCATTAGTGTCATCAACATCTTGTTGAATTGTCGCATCGCCCAACTCGTAACTCATATCCTGATAGTAGATATGGTCGAGCTCTGCGCCAGAATCAGGATCATATAACCAAAGATGGTTATCTAGATCTCGCATACCGGACTCGCCACCCCAGGTCAAGACAATACGCATATCAGCAGCGTCCATCACACTGGACAACGAGATCGTGCCGGCGTTAATCGTTTCACCTTCTAACACACTAAAACTGTTGGTGATCGCACCATCTTGCGTAATTGTTAAAGTACCGTCACCGGCCACTTGTCCAGTGACGGAATAGTTCCCTGAGTTCCCAGTTTGCACGGTTGTCGCATTACCGACTGCATCTGACAGAGTTACGTCTGCACCAAAAACTGGGCTACCAGTTTCAGCATCGAGGACCGTACCAGTAATCGTAGTCTCACTGCCTTGATCACCAATAATGGCTGTAAGATCGTCGCCATCCACATCTGACGCAAATTGCAACAATTCCGCTTGCGTCAGTGTATACGTGCCGTCCTCTTCTATTGTTACTGATATATTAGCGCTTACAACAGGCGCATCATTCACTGGGTTCACTGTCAAATCGATATTGGCTGCAACTGTCGCTTCACCATCAAATACATCGAAACTAATATCGAGATCACCATTGAAGTTTGCAGCCGGTGTCAGCGTGAACGTCCCATCACCATTATCTGTAATCGTCAGTTCCGGATTGGCTGTCTGTAGATTCAACGCCGTGAGCGTATCACCATCCACATCACTCGCTTGCGCCAAGAGCTGTTCTTGGCTCAGTGTGATACTTCCATCCTCATCAATTGCATACGCCAAGTTACCTGAAACAGGGAAGTCATTCACAGGAACAACTACGATATTCGCTTGGGCCGTAT
>NZ_LWFH01000904.1:0-312 GCF_001635725.1 Oleiphilus sp. HI0066 | reverse complement strand
AATGGATTACTCGTAGATATAGCTGAACCTGAACAACTGGCCAATGCCATATTACGCATCAAAACGGATACAACACTGCAGCGAAAAATAGCACAACCAGCGCCTTCATTTATTGATGGGTTTAGTATTCAACATGCAGCAAATCTTTATGCGCATATCTACACTTAGCTATGACACCACAACTTAAAATTGCCGTGAGGCAAACCTTTCCCGTTATGTTTGGCTACGTCCCTATGGGCATGGCCTTCGGCGTATTGTTTTCGGAGCTTGGATACCCCTGGTACTTCGCAAGCATTATGGGCATTGTTATTT
>NZ_LWFH01000903.1:0-512 GCF_001635725.1 Oleiphilus sp. HI0066 | reverse complement strand
TTACTAATCGCACGAACCTAGCCCTTCCTGCGGATATCGCACGAATTATCGATGCGAATTTATTGCGTAGTGGAGATTTCGTTACCTTACCGACCAATAAAATGCTGAGTCTTCCTGATAAATCAGGGGATGTGTATTTTCGTGATTGGAAGATGCTAGGGCAGAGTTTTGTGCTGGTGGGGCAGGTTAGCTCAGATGCAGCGGGTAGGCGATTTCACGTCCAGTACGAGCTAATGGATGTATATAATCAGAAGCGCGTTGTCGGTGAGCTGATTTCTTCTAGTACGACGGGGATGCGACAGTTAGCGCATCGTATATCGGATAAAATTTATGAAGCGATCACGGGTGTGCGTGGTGCATTCTCAACCAAAATCGCTTATGTCACTTTAGATCTAAAGGGTGACGATGCTGAGTATCGACTTCAGTTAGCTGATGCGGATGGACAGCGTTCCAAGACCTTGTTTAAAAGTGCTAAACCAGTCTGGTCGCCTTCTTGGTCAAACGATGCAACA
>NZ_LWFH01000902.1:0-247 GCF_001635725.1 Oleiphilus sp. HI0066 | reverse complement strand
ATTATCCTTAAAGCAATCGGTATCCCTGAGTCGATGTTCACAGTGATCTTCGCAATGTCTCGTACAATTGGTTGGTTTGCTCACTGGAATGAAATGGTCAGCGAGAACTACCGAATTGGTCGCCCTCGTCAGCTTTACAAAGGCTACGACAAGCGTGACTATCCTGCGTAACAAGCGGGCACAAAAAAACCGCTCAATTAGCGGTTTTTTTGTGCCCGCTTGTTACGCAGGATAGTCACGCTTGTCG
>NZ_LWFH01000901.1:0-441 GCF_001635725.1 Oleiphilus sp. HI0066 | reverse complement strand
TCATTAAGATGTCGCAGTTTTATATCGAGCCGATCAATTTGGTTTGGGCCGACCCAATATGTTTGAGTAGATGAACCGGAAGAGTACGGCACGCCGAGATAGAACTTAATAGCGAGCTCTTGGTGAATAATTTGTTCAGTGTGTTTGTCGTGTACTAGAAAATCAAACTCGCCAAGTGTCACGCCGTCGACATTGATTTGAAGGTTTTTGGCCAGTAGTTCATATCGTTCACTGTATTCTAGGTAGCATTGCCAGAGCGACTCTACATGAGGGCCTAGAAAGTGACTGTTACTGTTCTGAAGTATTTCCTCGAGTTGCGGTCTAAGGCGCTGCTCATTAAGTTTGTCATCGAAAGATGCGCAGGTCTTATGCAATGCCGCAATGGTCTGAACATCGATGTTTACGATGTCTTTCTGCGCGATAAGCCAGTTCAAATTATTT
>NZ_LWFH01000900.1:0-656 GCF_001635725.1 Oleiphilus sp. HI0066 | reverse complement strand
TTATTTCCAAAAACAATCGTGAATGGAGACGAAAACTGGAGTGTTTGATCTTTTAAATTTCGAAAACCAGCTACCTGAAATCTATTAATCATGTTCTAACAAAATCAAATAACTGGTGTATTGAAGAGTACTACAAAAGATTCTAATGCAGCATGCTTAGCCGAGCATCGACAAACATATCTAATTCAGGAGCTAAAATATGAACATAACGATCAAAATAAAGGAACTGTTTTAGCAGCAGGGCAAACTCTCTAGGAAAATGTAATCCATGCTCTTCCCCTACCCTAACCATTTCCATCAAAATGTTATTAATATCGTCGTCATCACTACCAGATGAATCCCCGAGCAACGCATAATCTGGAACCATTACATCCATCTTATTGAATAAACCACGAAGATCTGCGGCTAAATCCTGTGACTGAACATCTGTGTCAGTAATACCGATACGGATCATCGCATCAGCCATACCTTCAAAATTCCCGATCATAATAGATGAAATAAAATCCGAGACAGCTTCCCACGTGCCAGGATTTATCCGACCAACGATCCCGAAATCAATAAATCCAATGCGACCGTCGTCTAACACCATCAAGTTACCGGCATGTACATCAGCGTGGAAAAATTCACACTGAGTCAAACTAGCAAACCAAGTATTC
>NZ_LWFH01000899.1:0-1151 GCF_001635725.1 Oleiphilus sp. HI0066 | reverse complement strand
GCGCACTGCCATCCCTGTTCTCGTATGGAAAAATCATTGGGGAAAGGGACTCTACTCGCGATGTATGGCAGAGGCGGCTATTGCGCAAAAGTGATTCAAGGCGGTGAACTTAAAATTGGCGATGAAGTTCGCGTAACACAACTTCAACGAGAATTGTTTTAGACACCCGCAATAGATCATAAACCTCTTTTGATTCCTACACGTATACCTTTCAAATAATTGAGCGAGGCGTGTATGGCTCTATCAGCCGAAGATATCTCTAGAATCATTGAAATGGCATGGGAAGATCGCACCCCCTTTGAAGCCATCAAACATCAATATGACATGAATGAATCGGAAGTCATTCGATTCATGCGCCGTCAACTTAAACCTTCTAGCTTTCGTCATTGGCGCACGCGTGTGTCATCGCGCACCACGAAGCATTTGAAACTCCGTAACCCAGACATCTCTCGAGGGTATTGCTCCACACAGTACAAGCAACGCTAGTAATTAACAGGCAAAAAAATGCCCACGTTAAAGTGGGCAAGAACACGAGACAATTTACTCTGATAAGCAAACTCGTAATGAGTGAATCAATCAGCAACTATGCTGCATTCGAATCGGTTTGATCTGTAACGACCTTCTCAGAAGACTCTTCTTTTTTCTTATGCTTATCGACAGACTCAACTTTTTTCTGTTTTTCATATAAGAAGGTAAGTACTTCATGACGATAGTGGTTGTACTCAGGATTATCTGCCAACGCCAAACGATCACGAGGTCGATCTAGTTTCACATCTAAGATCTCGCCAATCGTTGCCGCTGGTCCGTTAGTCATCATCACAATGCGATCAGACAATAGAACAGCTTCGTCAACATCGTGCGTGATCATAATAACTGTGTTACCAAGCTCGGCATGAATCTCCATAAGAGAATCCTGCAAGTGAGCCCGTGTTAACGCATCGAGTGCACCGAAAGGTTCATCCATGAGCAATACTTTTGGCTCCATCGCCAAAGCTCGTGCGATACCAACACGTTGCTTCATACCACCGGAAATTTCAGAAGGTAATTTATCCAAGGCATGGGTCATGTGCACTAATTCAAGATTATGATGCACCCAGTCTTTCATCTCAGCCTTACTGCGACCGTTACTTGTTTGTTTCACCGCTAGCTCA
>NZ_LWFH01000898.1:0-1115 GCF_001635725.1 Oleiphilus sp. HI0066 | reverse complement strand
CGATCGTAAGCTTTTTGTCATTAACGAGCTTCTTGAAAGAAGCGCTTAATAGTTCTTCAAGTGAATTGCTGGCGGCGGATAGGCAAGTCGTCTCGCCCCGAGAGTTAGATCCTGTGGTTCTTGAATACGCGAATCAGATAGGTTTACGACATGGCTTAGCAGTAGAGTTTCGGTCGATGGTTTTTAGCGATTCGGCTAGCCAGCTTGTATCCGTCAAGGCTGTTGACAATGCATACCCATTGCTAGGTTCACTTCAGTTATCTGGTCAGCCTCAAGGTAGCAAAGTCGCCTCAGGTAATATAGCAATGCAGTCGCGCCTTAATAATCTGCTTAACGTAAAACTGGGCGATAGCATCGGTGTGGGGGATGCTGATCTACTAGTTGGGCCTGCTCTGATTCAAGAGCCTGATATCGGTTTTAACCTGGGGGATATACAGCCTAGGCTATTAATGCGTCTCGATGATTTGGCGGCGACACAGGTTGTTCAGCCCGGTAGTAGGGTAAAGTATCGCTACTATTTTGCGGGTGATATCGAGCAGTTGCGAGTTTTCGATGATTGGATTGTTGAGCAGCTCGATAATAGTCAGCGTTACGAAGGTGTTGCTGATTCGCGCCCTGCGATTGCCGAGGCGCTTCAAAAAGCAGAGGCGTTTTTATTGCTGTCTTCGTGTTTGGCTGCATTGTTGTCTTCGTTGGCCATATCACTTGCTGCGAGGCAGTATTCTTCTCAGCAAATTCGAAGTGTGGCGATTCTTAAAACACTTGGTCTTACCGGGCGTGAGGTCGTATTAGTGTACGTCCTAAAACTTGGATTTATTGGACTTGTTGTTGTTTGTCTTGGACTTGTTTTAGGCCAGCTAGTTAGTGGTAGTTTATCGTCTGTCATTGCGCCGCTATTGCCTGACGTTGAACTACGTGTTGAATTTGATTTGTCGATGTCTGCCGTATTGGTAGCGGTTTTAGTCACCGTATTGACACTCTTTGGGAGCGCTATTCCGCAAGTATTTGCACTGTCTGGCGTAAAACCGATGGCTGTTTTGCGTCCTGAAGAAGGATTTCTTAGGCCGGTTAGTCGTTTCTACTACGTCTTATTGATTGCTGTCCTTTTGTTTACG
>NZ_LWFH01000897.1:0-282 GCF_001635725.1 Oleiphilus sp. HI0066 | reverse complement strand
TTACGGCGCTAGTAGAGTGGCCAAGTGCAATAATGCATGCGCCCGTCAGCGTCGCAATATCAATAACTGATTTGGGTTTGAATTTCTCAACGTAGGTGAGTGCATCACAAAGAACGAGTCGTCCTTCTGCGTCCGTATTAAGAATTTCAACAGTTTGACCTGATGCGGTTGTAACGATATCTCCCGGTTTTGATGCGTTGCCCGCAGGCATATTCTCTGCAGCGGCGATTACGCCGATAATATTCTTTTTTGGAGCAAGTTCGGCTATTGCGCGCATTGTAC
>NZ_LWFH01000896.1:0-402 GCF_001635725.1 Oleiphilus sp. HI0066 | reverse complement strand
AACGCTAGCGGCAATGATCGATTTCATTAATGACAATCGCTACGACCACATTCTGACCATCGAAGATCCAATAGAATTTGTTCACGAAAGTAAGAAATGTCTCNTGAACCAACGTGAGGTACATCGTGACACCTTAGGCTTTAACGAAGCACTGCGATCGGCACTTCGTGAAGACCCCGATATTATTCTAGTTGGTGAGCTTCGTGACCTTGAGACCATCCGATTGGCACTAACCGCTGCAGAAACAGGTCACTTAGTATTTGGCACTCTCCACACCACATCTGCTGCCAAAACAATTGACCGTGTCGTTGATGTATTCCCAGCGGAAGAAAAAGCTATGGTTCGTTCCATGCTTTCAGAATCTCTACAAGCCGTTATCTCGCAGACACTGTTGAAGAAATC
>NZ_LWFH01000895.1:0-453 GCF_001635725.1 Oleiphilus sp. HI0066 | reverse complement strand
AACGAAGTTATAGGCCATCACCATCAAGATGGCGTAGCGCACTTTTTAAGAGAACGTTTCTCACTCTGACTGTACTTCTATCATCGTGTTCACTTTATTCAATGCACGGCGAGCAAATCGAAATACTCTTGCACGCCTTTCAAGGCAAACAATGCAAGGTTAGTTCAGCGCCCAAGAGCATCAACGTATTGCGTGGTGAGCTTTTAGAGCCTGCAGAGTGCGCCGAATAAGGCTTAGATTAAGTGCCCGCAAGCAAGCGGCCTTGTACTTAGCCTGCTCCCTAGGAGAAGCAGTCTTGCAAGCATACAAGCCTAAAACCTCCTTTCCTCTTGAAGCACGCATTAAGAGGTTCGCGGACCTTTGAAAGAAAGTTCGCTACGAGACCTGTAGAAATAGACCTGTGACCTTTTTTCTGTGATTCTGAACTCGCTGAAAGTTTAGGAAAAAGTGCGG
>NZ_LWFH01000894.1:0-216 GCF_001635725.1 Oleiphilus sp. HI0066 | reverse complement strand
GGCATATAACTTCATGCCATAGATCTTAGGGTCCTCGTTTTGTTGCTTATACGCAGGACGAGGGTCTTGTTCCATAACTTCCTTTACAAAACACTCTAGGTTCGTGTAACCATTTTTAGTCAAGGCGTGAAGCATTGCTCTCGCTTTGTCACTGAACACAACATCTAGTTTTGAAGATGGTGCGTTTTTCGCGATGCCACACTGAGGATTGATAGC
>NZ_LWFH01000893.1:0-298 GCF_001635725.1 Oleiphilus sp. HI0066 | reverse complement strand
CGTAATACAACACCCATTGAGCCGGACATCGCTGTCGCTGCTAGTGCCAATTGACGACGCGTACCTGCAGCGCGTAACTCGTGATAAATCACGGCACCTGCCGCAATAACGAAAATACCTGAACCGCCAGTGTAGGCTGTTGGAATAGCCGCAAGAATTACGACAAGAACAACTAATAGCTCTGGTGGTAGTTTCCATGGCTTGAACAAAGAAAGCACGAGCGATGCAAAGCGCGTTTGCTTAAGCATCATACCTATCCAGACGTACAAGCCGACGTTCAAGAACATGTCACTGAGAT
>NZ_LWFH01000892.1:0-590 GCF_001635725.1 Oleiphilus sp. HI0066 | reverse complement strand
CTTGGCTTGAGCAAGTCGTCGATCAGTGTCGAGAACAAAGCGATTCTCCTATCCCCATCCGCGTGAACGTTCTGAATAAGGAAGACACTTT
The DNA here is from genome assembly GCF_001635725.1 of Oleiphilus sp. HI0066. Classification (NCBI taxonomy): domain Bacteria; kingdom Pseudomonadati; phylum Pseudomonadota; class Gammaproteobacteria; order Oceanospirillales; family Oleiphilaceae; genus Oleiphilus; species Oleiphilus sp. HI0066. The sequence goes on along the minus strand of NZ_LWFH01000892.1, from coordinate 499 downwards.
GGCGCGATTTGACCCTTCTCAGATTGAGCAAGTGCTTACTAACTTGATTGTCAATGCGCAATACCACATCGAGAAATCGATGAACGAGGGTGGGGTTGAAGTATGCTTGTCACGCAAAGCGGGCACGGGACAAGCTGTCGTAGATATCATTGATTCGGGTAATGGCGTATCGGAAGAGAATCAGAAACATTTGTTTGAGCCCTTTTTTACAACCGAGAGCACAGGAACCGGATTGGGTCTATACATATCGCGTGAACTGTGTGAAGCCAATCAGGCAAACTTAAGTTACCTTGAGAGCAGTAGTGGCGGTGCTTGTTTTCGCATTATATTTGCGCACCACAAACGAATTGTTTAAGCCAGAAACATTTGAATACAGACTTCAGCATTGACTGAGATAGAAACTAGTAGAGACGTTAAATGACTCGACCATGCGTATTAATAATTGATGATGAACCAGATATTCGAGAACTTCTCGAATATCTGGTTCATCATCAATTAT
>NZ_LWFH01000891.1:0-340 GCF_001635725.1 Oleiphilus sp. HI0066 | reverse complement strand
AGGCGCTAAGTTCTGTGAAGAAGTTCTTGCACCTATTAATCAATCAGGTGACCAAGAAGGTTGTACTTGGAGCGAAGACGGTGTTAAAACGCCGACTGGTTTTAAAGAAGCATATCAGCAGTACGTAGAAGGCGGATGGCCTTCAATGAACGCTCCTGTTGAGCACGGTGGTCAAGGTCTTCCAGAATCGATCAACATCATTCTCAGTGAAATGGTTGGTACTGCTAATTGGGCATGGGGTATGTACCCTGGTTTATCTCACGGTGCACGTGCAACACTTGAAGAGCACGGAACACCTGAGCAGCAAGAGACTTACCTGACTAAACTTATCTCTGGTGAG
>NZ_LWFH01000890.1:0-278 GCF_001635725.1 Oleiphilus sp. HI0066 | reverse complement strand
CACAGACGTATCGTTGAAACTCACTGCTAAATCGGCCTCTATATAAGCGCTGTCCTGTGCTCCTGTGTCACTATCAGTGTCAGTTATATGAATCTGCACCGAGAGTACAAAATCATTATCGTCATCCGTGGCAGGTTGCAGGGTCAGTCCAGTCAATTCGGCTTCCGTTAAGTGAACACTTCCATCCAACTGTGCAGAACCAGCAGATAGTGTTGCCCCCTCTGGCAAGCCTGTAATAACGATATGATCGATCTGTTCAGATCCATCCATATCAACTA
>NZ_LWFH01000889.1:0-589 GCF_001635725.1 Oleiphilus sp. HI0066 | reverse complement strand
AAAATCGAGCACTCGCGACCCCAGATGCACTTAGTGCGGCAATCAACGCACATGCACCCGGAACAGGTAAAACCTTACACCCTGTGCCCGCGCCTGAGACACCAGCACATAGCCTGGATCTGAAATCAGGGGCGTGCCTGCATCAGAGACCAACGCTACGCTCTTTCCTTGATTAACCAAACCAACGAGCTGATCAACCCGTTCTCGCTCATTATGCTCATGCAGGGAGAGCATTTCTTTCTGAATACCTAGATGAGACAACAACTTCTTTGTATGCCTTGTATCTTCCGCCGCGATCAGATCGGCATTCCCAAGAACTTCGATCGCTCGCTGAGAAATATCGCCTAAATTACCAATAGGTGTGGCAACAATATAAATAGCGCTTTCCAAATTTGTTATCCTCGCTCTAGAATTACCGTATGATAACAGCTTCGTTCCTCCTACTGCATTCAACATGATTAGAATACCCCTAAGATTTCTGACGCTCTCACTCTCAATTGGCTTAATCATTGCCGGGTGCAGCAGTCAGCCCAAGACCATAACTGGCGGGAAATCTCCTGAACAAGAAATCAAACCTTTAAGCGTTGGA
>NZ_LWFH01000888.1:0-480 GCF_001635725.1 Oleiphilus sp. HI0066 | reverse complement strand
AATCGCTGCTTAAGACATTGGCGCAACCGGCGCATAATCGCTAAGGATATATTTTGAGTTTACGTATTGGGTTACCATTCAAAGCACTGTTATGCGCTACGACCTTTATCCTCAGCAGCCCCATGTTCGCTGAAGAAGCTCCCCTAGACCACGACGCTATCGAAAAACCTATCGATAGATATCAAATTGAGTTTGTATTATTCAAGCAACAAAACCCTGATCTTGAGGTTTTGGTTTTTGAGAAAGTGCGAACGCCAATTGAACCTAGCAGCTCTAATAATTTCTTGTACGAGTATCTTGATTCTTCGCTAACCGCAACTCAACTACTACAGCCTCAGAAAGAAGATCAACGCCTTATTGATATTCCACGCCAGTTTGATGAGAAAGGCATTGATATTTTAGCTAGAGGCGCATGGCAACAAGAGATCGATAACGACACTAGAACACTTCCTATTATTTTGACGGGCTCTAATATCGACT
>NZ_LWFH01000887.1:0-2043 GCF_001635725.1 Oleiphilus sp. HI0066 | reverse complement strand
TGACTCTAGATTATCCTGAAATAGCTAGTTGGCTATCATGCTCTGTGTCCTGATAAAAAACACAACGAAAGCAGGGTCAGAACCTTATCAAAATAGCCAGACCTACTATTATTGCAACTAATCTACACTGGTCTTTTAAAACATTTTCGCTGTGCGAAACGACGTTATTCAATACTTTGCGGACGATTTCCATCAGATAATTGAGGTGCGAGAGCTTCAAAACAATACTTATGCGCTAAGCGAGCAGTACAGCATTGAATACATTGCGATACTTATATGGATTGATACTCTTGGGTGTGAGCACAAATCAAACGAGTACTTACAAATGAGAGAATACGAGGCGATGTATCAGTGGTACCAAGATTCCCTCAAAAAGCCATCAAAAATCAGACTTAAACAAGTCTCAGCATTGATTAGAAAAGAGTCATTGCGGCTATAAATGATATGTTATATCGTGAACATCCTTACGACTTAAGTAGTTCTAATGAGCCAAATAAACAAGATCATCAATAGCGCCGAGCAACAGTGTAAAGCTAAAGGCGTTCGCTTAACCGATAAGCGAAAACAAGTCCTCTCTGCGTTGATTGAATCAAAAAAAGCACTCTCTGCTTACGAGCTTGTTGATTACCTCAAAGATGAATTTAAAGCCCCTCTGCCCGCGATGTCAGTGTATCGTATTCTTGATTTCCTTCAGACAGAGCAACTTGTTCATAAGCTCGACATTGCCAATAAGTATGTTGCCTGCGCGCATATTACCTGTGGGCATGATCATGGTACCCCGCAGTTTTTGATTTGTAATAACTGTAATAGCGTTACCGAAGTCGTGATTCCCAATGACATTATTCAGCAACTCCAAAACAATGTTACCGATGCGGGCTATACACTAGAAAGTACCCAAATCGAAATGAGCTGCCGTTGCCCAGTATGCAACGCACAGACTGCCTAACTTTCGCGGACTAAACACCTTTGCAAGACAGTAATCATAACCACAGCCACGACCACATCGCACCTATTCCCTGCAACATCATCACCGGTTTTCTAGGCGTTGGAAAAACCACCGCTATCGTTCACTTACTAAAGCAGAAACCTGAGAACGAACGTTGGGCCGTACTCGTCAATGAATTTGGTGAAATTGGTATCGATGGCGCGTTACTCGAAGGCTTAAACTCAGACAAAAACGCCATCTTCATTAAAGAGCTACCCGGCGGCTGCATGTGCTGTACGAATGGTCTGCCCATGCAAATGGCGCTAAATCAGCTCATTAGTCGCGCCAAGCCTGATCGCCTGCTCATCGAGCCAACAGGACTCGGTCATCCAGTAGAAGTGCTCGAAACACTCTCTAATGAATTCAATCGTAAAGTGATCGATATCCAGCAAACGATTACACTTGTTGATGCGCGAAAATTGGATGACACGCGCTACACCACCCATGAAACCTTCTTGCAACAGCTTCACATTGCCGATCGAATCGTAGCGAATAAAAGCGATTTGTATGACGCAAACAACAAGCAAACGCTCAAGACATTTTTATTCGAACAAGGTCTTGGACTTACGCCGATTGAATACAGCGCCTTTGCAGAATTAAAGACCGAGTGGCTAGTTGGCGAAACCGCATTTGGAAAGTCACAAGCAGAGGCTTGCGACCACGACCACGACCACGACCACGACCACGACCACGACCACGACCACGACCATCAGCATGATTCAAATCCTAATTCAAGCAAAGGTGCAATCAACAAAGCCGAAAATTCTGGTGAAGGGTTTAAAAGCGTCGGATGGACAATTCCACCAAGCGACGAATTCGACCTAGTCAAACTGCAGGCTTTTTTGGGCAGCTTAAATGTCGAGCGCATGAAAGCCGTATTCATTACCAATCAAGGTGTTTGTGGCTTTAATCTCGCCGACAATGAACTGTCATTGTTCGAGATTGGCGAAGCCTACGAAAGCCGCATTGAAATCATTTGCGATGACGTTGATGCCACTTGGGAAGAGTCTTTGGTAGCGTGTTTGGTTTCTTAGTGTTTAGCTACCGCGCAAAACACT
>NZ_LWFH01000886.1:0-72213 GCF_001635725.1 Oleiphilus sp. HI0066 | reverse complement strand
TTGTATACATAGTATAACTTTACGTTGTATAGTTATCGGCATTATAAGGTGTTAATTATGGGCTATACGTATGTCGAACCTAGAAAAATATGATGCGGTTGTAATTGGAGCAGGGAACGGCGGGCTGACAGCTGCGGCAACTCTGGCGCGAGGTGGCGCGAAAACTTTGCTGCTTGAACGGCACAATATTCCTGGCGGTTGCGCGACCTCTTTTGTTCGAGGCGATTTTGAATTCGAAGTTGCCTTGCATCAATTGAGCGGCTTAGGGACAGAAAAAAATCCTTTCATCATGCGCAAGATTTTTAACGAATTAGGTGTGATGGACAAAGTGGAGTTTGTTGAAGAGCACCACCTCTATCGTATGACGATTAAAGATGAGTTCGATATTACCTTGCCTGCTAGTTGGAAAGGCATTCGAGAAGTTCTCATCGAAAATTTCCCCAATGAAGAACAAGGTATCAAAGATTTCATGTTGCTCTGTGAGCGTGTTGTTCTTGAGAGCTTTATGGGTTTTAAAGCTGCGCTCAAGATGAATAGCGCAGACATGCTTATGAAAAACAGTAAGCATTATGCGGAGCATGGTTTGCGTTCTGCTAAATCTGTTTTGGATGAGCATTTTTCTGACGAGCAATTAAAAACTCTGTTGGCTGCTTACTGGTGTTATTTGGGTCAAGCGCCAAGAAACATTAACTTTGTTGACCTCGCCATGATGCTTTATGCCTATGGCGTATTTAAACCATGGCACATTAAAGGTGGCTCACAAGCGCTTTCAAATGCCTTGCTTGAATCGTTCTTGGAAGCTGGCGGCGAAGTTCAGTTCAATGCGGCTGTTGATCAAATTATTACCGATAAATCGGGCGACAAGCCCAAAGTCATTGCTATTCACACTGAACATGGTGACGTATACGAAACCGAACAAGTGATTTCAAACGCAAGTTCGGTCGTAACTTTTGTCGATTTGCTGGATACAGATGAGTTACCAGAAGGTATCTCTCAAGACTTCAAGTCCCGTGAAATCGGTACCTCAGCATTCTGCTTATACATTGGCTTAGATTGCCCGCCAGAAACCTTAGGCATCGAGAACGCCTCGACGTTTATGGGGACGACCATGGACGAGGATTTAATGGTTGAAACGATGGCGACATCGAAGCCTCCTGTGGCGACTATGCTCACCTGTTATAACGTTGATGACCCAAGCTTTGCTCCTCCGGGTAAGAGCCAAGTGTCTTTGCTGTGTTTGCAGTATGGGAAAGTGTGGGATGACGTTCCGGTCGACGACTATGCCGATACGAAGTATGCCTTTGCGGAACACCTTATCGGGCAAGCAGAAGAATTCTTCCCGGGCTTTCGCTCTCACATAGAAGAAATTGAAGTCGCTACGCCACTGACAATGCAGCGTTACTTGAACACTCCGGGCGGCTCTATTTACGGTTTCATTCAAAACCCAGAAGACGGCGAGATTCATCGTCCTCGGTATGATCAAGTAGAAGGTTTACACATGGCAGGCTGCTGGCAGGGCATGGGTGGATTCCAACCTACGTATATGGTCGGCCAATCCACTGCAAAAGCAGTGTTGAAAAAGCTAAAAGCACAGCGTTTAGCTGAGCAAGATCAAACCCAGACTCAAGATGTGAAGGAGCCTGCAAATGTCTAACCAATATATTAATAACAAAGAACAATTACTGAGTAACTTGGTTGGTTATGTCGAGAGTCGAGAGTTAATCGCACAGCGAGAGAAAACAGGCTCAGATTTTAGTGAAGATAAAGGTAAAAACACTGCTGAGATTGCAAAGCTTCATCCAAGGCGTTTGAACCTAGAAGTCACCGAGATCTTTCAAGAAACGCCATCGACGAAAACGTTTCGTGTTCGCAGCGCTAGGGGGGCATTGCCTCCATTTCAGGCCGGGCAATATATTAATTTGTTCGTGAACATCGATGGTGTCGAAACTGCGCGCCCGTATGCCATTTCTTCTTGTCCGACACATCGTGATTACTACGACCTCACCGTAAAAATTGTTAAAGGTGGTTTTGTTACTAACTACTTACTCAATGACGTTGAAGTGGGTCAGACATTTTCAGCGACGAGCCCTATGGGAACGTTCTATTACAACCCAATTATACATGGCAAAAAGCTTGTTTTCTTAGCGGGTGGTTCGGGCGGTGCGCCAGCGCGAGCAATGATCGAAAGCATCTTAAGCCGTGGAGTAGATGCTGATTTTTATTTGGTTTACGGCAATAGCTTTGCAGAGGACGTAATATTCCAGGATACCTTTCGCGCGCTGGCTCAAAAGCACGAAAATTTCCATGTGACGGAAGTGATTTCACGCCCAGAAGAAGGGTATGAAGGGTTAACGGGATATCTAACTGGCGAGCTTATCAATGAAGTGGTAAGCGGAGTTGATGAGGTCATGTTTTATGTCTGTGGCCCAACCCCGTTTAATGATTTTTGTAAATCGGAGCTTAAAGCTTTGGGTGTTGCTGATAAGCGTATTCGAATTGAATGCAATGGCCCGCCAAAGAACCCAAGTTCGATTCAAAACTGGCCAACCGAGGTGAGTGAAGAAGAGATGGTGACCGTGAAGGTGCGAGGCAAAGGTGAGTTCAAAGCACAAGTTGGCGAACCTTTATTAAATAGCCTTGAGCGTAGCGGTTATTTCGTTGAGAACGCTTGTCGCTCAGGTGAATGCAGTTTATGCCGTGTGAAATTGGTGGAAGGCGAAGTATTTAACCCGCCTGAAGCGAAGCTCAGAAAATCGGATGAAACGTTTGGTTGGGTGCACTCGTGCGTAGCGTTCCCAACCTCAGATATTGAAATCTTGTATTAGTTTTATAGCGAACGGTTTAGAGCGGGGATTTGATCTGGACTTGTGTCGATGTAGCAGCGAGATAATCGCGAATGCTCATCTTGTCAGGAATACTCAAATGGCCATCGATTAATAGGGTGGCCAGTCCGTGCACCATAGCCCATGCGCCTTGGGCGCGGACACTGTTGCTGACTTTGGTTTGAGGTGCTTTTGAAAATGCATCGACTAACAGAGCATGAGGGCGTTTGCTGCTCTTGGATAGATCTTCTGACATTTCTGGTGCGATTTGCGTTTGGCTAAGCATTAACTTGTAAAGAGCAGGGTTGTTGATTGCGTACTCAATGTATTGCGTACCGTAATCGAGAATCAGCGTTAACGGAGCTTGGCCAACATTGGCTTGCTCCATGCGCGCATGGAGTTGTTCAAAGCCTGATGCTGCGATCGCTTGAAATAACTCAGTCTTGTTTTTGAAGTGTGCGTAAGGGGCCATATGGCTGACACCCACTTCGCTGGCTAAGGATCGCAAAGACAGTGCTTCTGCCCCTCGCGTCGTCAGCAGATCTAAAGCGGCGTTGACGAGCGCAGTTTTAAGGTCGCCATGATGATAATTTTTCTCGCTGGCTTTGGGATTGCTTGAGTTGCTATGTGGAACTTCGTTACTCACGTGCTGTCTTTATGATTCGTTGTGAACTGAAAAAATAAAATGAGCCGCAAACATATCAGGTTCGTATACAGAGTTAAATGTTTGCAGTGCAGAACGATTGTCGCAACGGATAGCGTCGTGTTTCGTTCGACAAGCTTTCGTGCTGCTTCGAACATTCAGCGCGTAACACGAGAATAAACACAAATGAAAAAAGTGACGCTCAGCCATTACACCATTCAAGCACTTCGCGACGAAGGTGCTTCGCATGTGTTCATGATTCCAGGTGGATATGTCGATAATTTCTCTGAAGCTCTTGTGGATGTAGAAGGTATTGAAGCGGTTGTGTGTGCAAGTGAGGCTGGTGCTGCCTATATGGCAGACGGGTTCGCGCGGTCAGCCGGACGCTTTTCAATATGTATGGGAATCTCGGGTCCTGGTGCGAGCAACATGATCACGGGGCTGAGTGCTAGCCAAGCAGATCAAGTACCCGTACTTGCTATTACGGGCGACTCCCCCCTAGTTTGGCGCAATCGTCAATCGATTCAAGACCCTGGCGCGATGGGTTTAAAAACCACTCAGCTGTTATCTCTCGTGAGTGATGTTCAAGAAGAAGTGGTCGATGTGTATGCGCTCGATAGTCATATTAGAAATTTGATGCCCGTACTAAAAGGGCAGAAACAAGGTGTTGGGCATTTGTCCTTACCTCTTGATATTCAGTTAGAAGAAAAGCCCTTCACTTATAATGCATCGAGTGTTGAAAGCACTGATGGAACAGACTGCGATACAGCAGGATTAACACAGGCAATGCATTGTATCTCGCGATGCAAAAATGTTGTGATTCTGGCAGGTTCTGGTGTTCGCAAATCAGGCGCATTTAGTCAGCTCCAAGCTTTTGCAGAAAATTATTCAATTCCCGTCGCTACGACGATGAGTGCGAAAGGCGACTTCCCTGAAGATCATCCGCTTTCTATGGGTGTTTTTGGCTGGGCAGGTTCGGCACTTGCTAATGAAACCTTACTGAGCAAAGAGATTGATTGCTTGATCGTGATCGGTTCTCGCTTGGGACAAATCAATACCATGAATTGGTCCTCAGCTTTAGCTGAAAAGCGCGCTTTGATTCAGATAGATCTTGACGCTAGGCACCTTAATAAAACCTATCGTGCTGATCATGCGATTGTGTCCGATGCATGTCAGGCATTACGTTATATGGCCAGTGGTGATTGCTCTGCCCAGATTGTTCAACGACTGGATGCCAACAAGCATGCTCGTGAAGCATGGCTAGAGGCGAAGAAGCAGCTTTTACCTTCTTACTACGACAAAGCGACGCGCTCATCGAATGCTATTCCTTTGCATCCTGCGCGTGCGATTGCGGAGTTATCGAAGATCGCACCTGAGAACACTCAGTTATTTGTTGATAATGGCGCGCATACTTTTTTTGCGACACATCATTGGCAGATAATCCGCCCACATCAGTACTTCAATATCATTAAATATTCAGGCGCGATGGGGTGGGCAATTGCAGCAAGTATCGGAGCGAAAATAGCTCGACCAGATCAACCATGCATTGCTGTCGTTGGAGATGGTTGTATGCTCATGCAAGGCATGGAAATTCAAACAGCGGCGCGATACAACTTACGCGGTATGATATTTGTGGTGCTCAACAATAAGGCGCATGGCAACCCTAAACTACGGACAGAAGGGTTTACGGAAGAGGCGGGCGCTTTAACCGATATCGTTGATCATGATTGGGCAGGGTTTGCGCAATCTTTGGGCGTAAAAGGCATATCTGTCTCAGATCCGCATCAATTATCTGCTGTGTATGACGAAGCTATGCAGGCAGCGGGGCCTGTGCTGATTGACGTGAAATGCGGATTGTATCCAACACCGACGAAGGTATTTGATGAAACGTTTATGGAAGAATTTAATCGTTATATCGGTCGAGATAGCCGCACGCAAAAACTATTAGAAGAAGTGAATTATGACAGCTCAAAATCAGAACCTTCATTCAACTGAAGATCGTCGCGATGTGATCGCAAAACTTGAAGAACTTGCGCCAGACTTTGTGGGTATGATTTCCGACTTTGCTTTGGGCAAAGTCTATGACCGCCCTGTATTGGATGATCAGCTGAAAGAGGTTGTTGCGATTACAGCTTTAATTAGTTTGGGATCAGAGCGTTTGCAAGGTCATTTGGAGTCGGCATTGGCCAAAGGTTTTAGTAAAGAACAATTAACCGAAGTGATTATGCTCTCGAGTATTTATATTGGATTTCCGCGCGCGATCGACGCCATGCTTGTGTTGCACTCACTCACCGATGAAGCCTAATAGCCAATACTTAAGACCTGATAGCTAATATCTTAAAGCAATACCTGATAAACAGTGCCTAATGCAAAGTTGCTCATCCCTGAGTGTGTAAATTCTCGGGTCGCTTGATACGTATCAACACTATAAAAATGCTCCTCGCATACAGTACTATGACTTGAGTCATGACGACGAAGAAAAATAAATCGAGGAGCGAGCCATGCCAATACATCATAACCAGGTCGAAGCCTGCGTCGACGATGTGATTTCTTCATTAAACAGCAATATCGTGATGGGCATACCCTTAGGTATTGGAAAGCCTGTGCAGTTTGTGAATGCGCTGTATGCGAGAGCGAAAGCTGATTCCTCTATTAATCTTCGTATTATTACTGCTTTATCGTTAGAGCGACCTAAGCCTTCTGCTGGCTTAGAATCTCGGTTCTTAGAACCCGTATTTGAGCGCTTGTTTGGGGGGTATGTAGAGCTTGATTACGTGCAGGATCTGAAGCGCCAGAAGATTCCAGACAATATCGAAATTTGCGAGTTCTTTCTTAAGTCCGGAAGCATGCTCGCGAATAACTATGCGCAGCAGCATTATATTTCGAGTAATTACACGCACGTTGCGCGCGATATGATTGATATGGGGGCGAACTTACTAGCGCAACAGGTATCGCAAGGCGTTTATCAAGACAAACCTTATTTGTCGCTAAGCAGCAACACCGATGTGACGGTTGACCTGCTACCTCTTATCGAACAAGAGAAAGCGAAAGGACGCAACATTAAGCTGGTCGCGCAAATAAATCAGAAACTTCCCTTCATGCTGAATGATGCGCTGATTGCGCCTCAGAATTTCGATTTTATCGTCGATAACGAAGCTTATTACACGCCTTTGTTTTCGCCGCCGAATATGCCTGTCACGCCCGTTGATTTCGCGGTTGGTATGCATGCGAGCACCTTGATTAAAGATGGAGGTACGTTGCAAATTGGTATTGGTTCGTTAGGTGACGCGATTGTTTACGCTTGTATGTTGCGTAACACCGACACTGAAAAATATCAGCAAGTATTGTCAGAGTTAGGTATTGCAGGTTATGCCCAACTTGTTGAAAAAATTGGTGACCTGACGCCCTTTAAAACCGGCTTATACGGTTCGAGTGAAATGTTTGTGAATGGCTTTTTGCATTTGATTCAGCAAGGCATTCTGAAGCGAAAAGTATACGAAGACGTTCACATTCAAAAACTTATTAACGAAGGGCGTTTGACCGAAGATCTAAAACCTGATCATCTCGATGCCTTGGTTGAGGTAGGATTCCTTGGCGACATCATTCATGCGGGCGATGTTTCCCGCGCCAAGAGGTTTGGTATTTTCAATGAGCGTGTCGACTGGAGTGATGGACAAGTCACGCTAGACGATAGGCCAATTGGTGAGCGCGTCCGTGACACCGAATTGGTTGCACAGCTAAAAGCGGAAGGCTTAGGTAGACAATTAAAACAAGGCATCGTGATGCATGGCGGCTTCTTCCTTGGGCCGAAAGATTTTTACGAAGCACTGCATCAAATGAGTCAAGATGAGTTGTTAAGTATCTGCATGACAGGTGTTGGTCATGTGAATCAGCTCATGGTGAATGAAGAGTTAGTTGTTGAACAACGCAAACATGCGCGCTTCATCAACACGGGATTGATGGCCACGCTTAATGGCGCGGTCGTTTCTGATGGATTAGATAACGGCAAAATTGTTTCTGGGGTGGGCGGCCAATATAACTTTGTTTCAATGGCGCACGCCTTGCCTGATGCACGCTCGATATTGCTGATTCGTGCAACGCGAATGAGCAAAGGGGAAGTGAGTTCTAATATTGTCTTCAATTATGGGCACACGACAATTCCTCGTCATTTGAGAGATATCGTAATTACCGAATATGGCGTTGCAGATCTGCGTGGTAAAACGGATGCTCAAGTGATGAAGGCAATGCTGAATATTACTGATTCACGCTTTCAAGAAAGTCTATTAGAACAAGCAAAGGCAGCGGGTAAGATCGAATCCAGTTATCAGATACCAGCAGAATTTCAGGCGAATACACCAGAGTCAATCAATCAGGTGATCGAGAATTATCGTCTGAACGGCTTGTTCCCAGCATTTCCACTGGGGACTGATTTTACGGAGCAAGAACTTCAAATTGGCGCCTGTTTGAAGCAGCTAAAAGCGCTTCAGAGCGACAAAATGAAAATGTTTAAAACACTCTTCAAAGCCTTTACTGATGGCGATCACTCAGAACAAGCAAAGCCTTTCTTGGAACGTATGGCCTTAGTAGAAACTAGTAGCAAGAAAGAAGAAGTAGAAAAGAAACTGCTTATTCATGAATTGCTTGAAGCTGGCTTAATTTCTTAGCTTTCTGACATTTGCAGTAGAGCTGTGCTGTTCACCCAACAGAACAGCCGATATGGCTAGTTGAGAACGGATACACAATTCAAAAGAATCATGGCATTATGCGCGCCGTAACGAACTCGCTAAGGCGCAAAACGATGTCAGAGACACTACCTAACTGTCCGAGTTGCCAGTCTGAATACGTATATCAGGATCGATCTTTACTGATTTGTCCTGAATGCGGTTTTGAGTGGGACCCCAATCAAGTGGACGATGTTCCTGTTCTGAAAGATGCCGTCGGTAATGACCTCGTTGAAGGCGATAAAGTGACGCTCGTGAAAGACCTCAAAGTAAAAGGTACTTCAACAACCTTGAAGGTGGGCACCAAAGCCACGATCAAGCGTTTTGTTGATGGTGACCATGATATTGACTGCAAAGTGGAGGGCGCAGGCCCGATGATGCTTAAGTCGAAGTTTGTCAAAAAATCTAATTAAACCCCTCTAATAACATCAGATATCGAGAGAAAGATAACTATCTAGCGAGAATGTCTTCCAAGGAGTATTGAAGAATGTGGATTGAAAAACTCAAAGCGAAAATTCACCGTGCCACGGTAAACGACGCCAACTTAAATTATGTTGGTAGTATCACTATTGACCCTTTATTGCTCGCAGCGAGTGGCATTGAAGAGCATGAGAAAGTGCAAGTTGTGAACATTAACAATGGCGCACGTTTTGAAACCTATGTGATCCTTGGCGAAGAAGGTTCTGGCCAGATTTGTTTGAATGGCGCATGTGCACGCCTTGCTCAAGTTGACGATAAGATTATCATCATCGCTTATTGTTATCTCGATGCATCTGAGAGTGCAGCGCATCAGCCAAAAGCTGTATTTGTTGATGACGATAATCAGATTACTAGCGTAGAGTAAGCGCCCCTGCGGGCCATCTTTACCTAGAACAAAAAGAATTGGGTGTTTAGATGTCGAAGCTTAGTTACAAACAGTTTTTAAATTCCGAAGAACTCAAAGAGTTCCGCAAGGCGAACGACTTGCATGCGCTTTGGATGTTTGCAGTCAATTGGGCCGTTATTGCTGCCTGTTTTGTAGTCTTTGCAGCAGAGGTTCATTGGTTATTTAAACTTGCTGCCTTATTTGTTTTAGGCGGCCGCCAGTTAGGCCTAGGCATCTTGATGCATGAGTGTGGTCACCAAGGTTTCTTTAGCAAGCTTTGGATGAATCGTTTCTTTGGGCATTGGTTTGCGGGGATGACCATGCTGGTACCCCTAGAGTTTTACCGCACTTACCATCTTATTCACCACTCCAAAACGGGTACGGATGACGACCCAGACGTCGGTAATATCAAACAATACCCAGTAACTGGGAGTAGCTTACGTCGCAAAATATTGCGCGATTTTACGGGTTTTTCTGGACTAAAAATGCTCTATGGTGTGTTGTTTTATGTCATGCCTAATCGTGCTGGTAATGCCGTTTCATTAGGGGTCAATCAAGATAGCGTTCAAAAAGGCGATGGTGTTGCTTTGCGCAATTTTCGCGACGCAATTGTGCTGCATGGTTCCTGGATTGCTGTGTTTACGGCTTTAGGCCATCCAGCTTTGTATCTTATGTGGTGGGTTGGTTATATCTTCTTTTATCCGTTTGTTATTCGTGTCCGTCAGATCGCAGAACATGGTGCCATGCCTGCACTGGCCTCTGACGATGTTCGTGATACGACGCGTACAACAATTGTTTCTTTGTGGGAACGTGCTTTCTTTGCACCTAACTTTGTGAACTTCCACTGTGAGCATCATTTCTTGCCGAGCGTGCCGAGTTACAACTTACCTCGCTTGCATCATGTTTTGAAAGAGCGTGGCTTTTATCAAGACAAACCAGAATCCTGTGTTGATACGGGAGGGTATCGAGAGATACTTCGCATCGCTAGCGCGGCTTAGTAAATTCAAACGACGCAGTATTTTTTCCGCAGTATTTTGACTCATACAAAGCTTGGTCAGCCTTATTGATGATGCTCAACTCAGTGTCATCATGCTGACCAATCGTTCCTCCAATACTTATAGTCACTTTTTCGGGTAAACCGAAATCATTTTTTCTTACCTCGGATAAGAGTTTGTTTGCAATAACCCGGATATTGTCTTGATTGGTGTTGCTTGAAATGATGATAAATTCTTCACCACCCCGTCGACCAGCAACATCAATCTCTCTGACGTTGTGCAATATCAGCTCTGATAACTCGCAGAGAATACGATCACCTTCTAGATGACCATGCGTATCATTGATGATTTTAAAATCATCGATATCAATAAAAAGCACCCCGAATGGCATGTGATCGCGTTTGAGTCGCTCAAGTTCAAGGTGAAGAAACTCTTCAATACGATAGCGATTCCAAAGACCGGTTAGGGCATCTTTTCTGTATAACTCTTCAAGCTCTTTAGTACGTTTCTCTAGATAGGCTTCGTTTGAACTTTTTTCTAAATTTAAAATGGCGACTAGAAACAAGATGATCGAAATGGCAGCAGTAAAGCTCTGCAATTGAATGAGACTTTCCCATGTTGTGGCCGCGACAAAAGGCCCTGAACCCGAGCAAGTCGCGATGACCGCCAGCGAAAGTACAGCAACTTGTACTGTAAAAATAAGTCGCTGGCCATAGCGGAACAAAATGGCAACGAGAAATGGCACTAACGCAGGGATTCCATAATCTAAGAGCCATTTTACTTGAAGCACATCAAATACCAGTGCGGCTAGCAGTAGGCTGTAGAGTGTTGCCCCTAGCAGGGCAAGCTTTGAAGAAGTATTGAAACGTGGTTCTGCGTATAACCAAGACAATACGAAAGGCGTAAATATTAAAACGCCCACGCTATCGCCCATAAACCATGTTAGCAACACTTCTGCATATGTTTCGCTACTTATGTGGTTGAAGAGCTATAAACCAGAGCTACCAAACAGGGCGCTCGCAAATGGGCCGAGTATCGCACCGTAGAATAAGTAATAGGCAAGTGTGCGTTGCGAGGCGAGGATTTCTTCGCTTCTTGCAAAATGTCTTATTAACTCCGCGGCCACAACAATGCTGATGACATCGCCCAAACCATTCATCGATGCAGAGGCAATCGCATTAAATATGGTAGAGAATGATTTAGTGGAAAAATAAGCCCAAATGTTTCCTAAAAACGCACCTAAGAAAACGCCTGGCCATATGTGGGGGCCGTATCGTAAGGCTACTGCCATCAGCACGCCAGAAGGTATCCAAACGGGCGTTACATTGGAGGGCTCAATAGCGAATGTTTGTCCTAGTCGTGCAAAAACAACGTAGATGGTAGCGATGACGACAACTTCGGATAAACGAATGTCTCGAAGCCAAGCTTTAGAAATTATGCCGGAAGAAGCATGAGCATCTTGCAGAGAACTGGTCACTATTTTAAGCACGAAAGTTATATCAATTAAATTGTTGCTAACTTTCTAATCTATTGGAGCAGTGCCCCTTTGATTGCTCAAGTGAATAACATGCTTTGCTTGAGTTAGGTCATTTGTCTAAAAAATAATCAGCCTTAAGCCTTGATATTAGAGGTTAGTTTTTTGGTCACTCCTGGCCCTGCAAGCGCATCGATGTCTCTTGCGTGAATGTCGTCGCCACAACAATCGCACACAAATTTTGGTTGAGTGATCTCTCCGCATGATTTATGTCGATAAATAACGGGCGCTCCGTCTTCGTCTGAAAGCCACTTATCTCCCCAGAGCGCAACGCTCATCAGAATGGGATAGAGCTCTAAGCCTTTGTCGGTTAAACGGTATTCGAATCGCTTTGCAGAGTCATCGTAAGGAACTTTGGTGAGTATGCCTTCATCAACGAGTCTTGTAAGTCGATCAGATAAGCGGTGTTTGGTGATGCCTAAGGCCTTTTGAAAATCTGAAAAACGCCTAACTCGACGGAAGCACTCGCGAATAATTAGCAGCGTCCAGCGGTCGCCAAAAATAGCTAGACCACGAGCCATAGAACAGTTTTGCGATTCGATGTCTTCCCACTTCATAGATGCTTCTCTTAGTGAAATCAGAGTATTAATTGTTCAATTTCGTAAATTATAGGTTGAAAAGTTCCATTTTAGAACCTATATTGTGAGTCAAGGTTCCAATATGGAACTACATGAAGGCTTATGCCTTGCAGTTGTAGACGCAGTATCAATATTACATTGCGCAAAGTTAGTGAAACTTATTGATTAAATGAGGTAGCTGCGATGAGTTTATTTAGTTTGATTTTGAGATTTTTTGATCAGGACTTTACCTTGAATGCATCGGATCTAGATCTCAATGAGCATGATATGGATGAATTGATGCTATAAGGTTAGATGTTTATGAGTTCAGTAGTTCGGGCGTACATACAACCCTGAGTGCGCCCGCTTTTTTATTTGTGTTCCCATCCTTCAACTATCTTCGTACTATTCTTTTCTTCCTAATCGTCTCTAAGCAAATTTTTATATGGCAAACCAAAAAGCACCGAAGAAGTCATTGAGTGTCTTACTTAAATTATGGGCCTTTATGCGTCCCTACAAGTGGACATTAGTTGGTGCCAGTATCGCGTTAATTTTTACCGCAGCGATTACCTTATCAATAGGGCAGGGTGTGCGCCTATTGGTCGATGATGGCTTGGTGGCTAACTCTCTAGATGGTTTGTCCGATACAGTGCAGCTTGTATTTTTGCTATCGCTATTGATGGCTGTTGGTACCTATGCGCGATTTTATTTGGTCTCTTGGTTAGGGGAGCGCGTGACAGCAGATTTGCGATCTGCTGTATTTTCACACTTAGTATCATTACATCCGTCCTATTTTGAAGAGAATCGTAGTGGCGAGATCATGTCTCGTCTCACGACTGATACCAGTTTGCTGCAAAATATTATTGGCTCTTCTTTTTCGATGGCGCTGCGCAGCGCACTCACTTTTGTTGGCTCACTTATTCTGTTGCTCTATACCAACTTGAAGTTGAGCTTGTTGGTGTTGGTTGGTGTGCCACTTGTTTTGCTACCTATTCTGATGTTTGGCAGACGTGTTCGAAAATTGTCGCGTGCTAGCCAAGATTCGATTGCAGACGTTGGCTCTTATGCAGGTGAGATTGTACGCAACATAAAAACGGTGCAGGGTTTTACGCGTGAAAATTATGAGCGTGCGGCCTTTGATAAAGAAGTCGAACTCGCTTTTTCCGTCGCGCGAAAACGTATTCGTCAGCGAGCGCTTCTGATTGCGACAGTGATACTGCTGGTGTTTGTAGCGATAAGTTCTCTGATATGGGTTGGCGGCAGTGACATGCTGGCCGGTGAGATGACCGGTGGTGAATTGGCAGCTTTTATTTTTTATGCCTTGATGATGGCCGGTGCTGTGGCGACGATCTCCGAGGTATATGGTGAATTGCAACGCGCCGTTGGTGCGACAGAGCGCCTTTTGGAGTTGCTGTCTGTGGAGTCGCTTATTCCTTATCAGTCGGGTACTGATATGTTTCCGGCGAGTAATGCTTCAGTGATTCAATTTGATGGCGTTACTTTTTCATACCCCGCTAGACCTCAAGTAAAAGCTTTAGATAAAGTCAGCTTTAGTATTCGAGAAGGGGAGCGCGTGGCGCTAGTTGGGCCATCTGGTGCTGGTAAATCAACAATATTTGAGTTGCTGCAGCGCTTTTACGATAGTAATGAAGGCTGCGTGTCAGTATTTGGGCAATCTGTTCACGATGTGTCTACTGAGGCGCTGCGTAAGCGACTAGGGATTGTTTCGCAGCAGCCTGTGATGTTCTCTTCCACGATTAAGCATAATATTGCGTATGGCAACGAGGATGCCTCTCAAAAAGATATAGAAGCCGCAGCCCTAGCTGCGCATGCGCATGAATTTATCGAAGCATTGCCTAAAGGCTACGATAGCTATCTCGGTGAGCAAGGCACTCGCTTATCGGGTGGTCAAAAGCAGCGTGTTGCGATTGCGCGCGCCGTACTGAAAGATCCGGATATTCTTTTGTTAGATGAGGCGACAAGTGCGCTTGATTCTGAAAGCGAATATCACGTTCAGCAAGCGATTGATGAGTTAACCGAAAATCGCACGACCTTAATTATTGCGCACCGACTTTCAACGATTAAACATGTCGATCGGATACTGGTTTTTGATCAAGGCCAGATTGTTGCACAAGGCACGCATGATCAATTACTCGCCTCTTCAGAGCTATATTCGCGCTTGGCCAAGCTTCAGTTTATGGACGCCTAATCGCCCGATTTGCAATTGTTCACTCGCACGATTCACTAAGCCATTTCTGACTTGATTTGTATCAAATTTAGCCATTTCTGACTTGATTTGTATCAAATTTAGCCATTTCTACTATGCTAATTTGGTCAACTTTTCACCAAGTCATAAGCCTAATGGAGGCTTGAGGAAGTCCGAATGAGCGAAGTTACTCCAGTGATTCGCATGCTAAACGCCATCGAACGGGTAGGGAATAAAATGCCTCACCCAACTTGGCTATTTGTTTTACTGACCTTATTTGTCGTTGTGCTATCCGCCATCATGGCTTGGATTGGCGTAAGTGCTGAGAATCCTGTGACCGGCAAAACGATCGAGGCAGTAAGTCTTCTATCGGGAGAAGGGCTTCGACTCATATTAACCAAGGCTGTCACGAACTTTACGAGCTTCGCGCCCGTTGGTGTTGTGTTGGTTGCGATGCTTGGTATCGGTATTGCTGAGCGTAGTGGTTTACTGGGTACTTTGTTAAGACGTTTGGTTTCAGCGGCACCAGATAGTTTGCTAACTTTTATTGTTGTCGTTGCAGGTGTTTTATCTTCTTTAGCAGCAGACTCTGGTTACGTTGTACTTATTCCTTTAGCCGGTGCGCTGTTCTACGCAGCGGGTCGCCCTCCATTAGCGGGTATTGCGGCGGCATTTGCGGGCGTTTCGGCAGGCTTTAGCGCGAATCTATTAATTGGCCCTATTGATGCATTGTTGTCAGGTATTACCACCGAAGCCGCACAATTAATGGATAAAGAAGCTTTTATCTCTCCTGCGGCGAACTATTATTTCATGGTTGCTTCAACATTCTTGATCGGCATTTTGGGCACAATTGTGACCAATAAAATTGTGATGCCTTATCTCGAAAAATCACAAAGCCAAGAAGAAGTCGAAGATGTTGAAGTCGATCAAGCAGGGCCTCTCGATGGCAAAGGCTTACGCAATGTCGGTCTGTTTACTTTGGTGTTTGTAGGCCTTGTTTTGTTGGCTGTACTACCCGAGTCAGCGCCGCTTAGACACCCCGAGACGGGAAGCATTGTTGTCTCTCCATTTATCGGCGGGATCGTCGTGATTATTTCTGTCTACTTCGCTTTAGCGGGAGCTATTTTTGGATATACGGTCAAAGAGTTCTCTTCAAGCAAAGACGTGATCGAAGCAATGGAATCAACTATGGCGACAATGGCGGGCTACGTTGTGTTGATGTTCTTCGCGGCGCAGTTCGTGAATTACTTTGGTTGGACCAATCTTGGAATGATTACAGCGATTAAAGGCGCTGCGTGGCTTGAAACTCTGAGCATTAGCCCTGTGTCTATTTTGCTGATCTTCATCGTAATGACAGCATCAATCAATTTGTTGATTGGTAGCGCATCGGCTAAATGGGCGTTGTTAGCGCCAGTCTTTGTTCCAATGTTAATGCTTTCTGGAATTTCGCCAGAAATGACGCAAGTGGCTTATCGTGTGGGGGATTCCGTGACTAACATTATCACCCCTTTAATGCCGTACTTTGGGATAGTGGTGGCCTTTGCTCAGAAATATGACAAAGAAGCTGGTATTGGTAATATCGCCGCGGTGATGTTGCCTTACAGCATCATCTTATTGATTGGCTGGGGATGCTTATTGGGCTTGTGGCTAAGCATGGGTTGGCCGCTGGGTCCTGGTGTATAAGCCATAAAAATCTTATAAAAAAGCCCCATTAGCATTCTGTTAATGGGGCTTTTTTATAAGATTCGCATCGTTAACCCGATCTCGGAATACAAAAAAGAGCGCGAGATAATAACGAATGCGTGAATCGCTTTTTCAATTCTCAGAGTATAAAAATGCTCTCAAACTTCTTTCTCAATGGAACATCGTTTATGCGTCTAGTGTTTACCTTGCTTAGCTCTTTAATTTTATCTCTGCCAGCATTTGCTGAATTAGAGGGTAAGCGCCCGAAGCCTGAAGGCTGGTTTTATGGCATTGGTGTAGGGTTTTCGGAAAGTATCTACAAGGGCGATGGTAATCGTGTCATTCCAATTCCGGGTATTGGATATATTGGTGAGCGTTTTAATTTACTTGGGCCTTTTGTCAGTTATGAGCTGTATGAGAACGGCCCATTTGATGCAAACGCTAAGCTCGCAGTTAGGTTTGATGGTTACGACGCGGACGACAGTGATTTTTTAAAGGGTATGAAAGACCGCGATCGTTCACTAGATGGAGGTTTTAGTTTGGGCTTGCAGCGAGAAGATATTGCCCGCCTCGAATTAGAATATATGCACGACACCTTATCTCACCATAAAGGCTCAGAGACGAGTATTCAGTTATCAAGACAATTCAATAAAGGCCCGTTCTTCTT
Source organism: Oleiphilus sp. HI0066 (assembly GCF_001635725.1). Lineage (NCBI taxonomy): Bacteria > Pseudomonadati > Pseudomonadota > Gammaproteobacteria > Oceanospirillales > Oleiphilaceae > Oleiphilus > Oleiphilus sp. HI0066. Next base: position 55,520 of record NZ_LWFH01000886.1, on the reverse strand, counting down.
TGTACCGGAAGTATCTGCTCATTACCTAAACCAAAAGCTTGTCGATTACTATTATGGTGTTGAGCAGAACGAAGCGACGCTTGAGCGTGGGCGTTATGAAGGGCGATCGGGTTGGAATTATCGTGCCGATTTAAACTTCTCTACCCCCATATTATTTGGTGGTTTTACGCGCCTAGATCTGGGATATATTTGGTACTCAAATTCAATTACCGATAGCCCCATTGTAGATCAAACCGAGGGATACAATATCCGCTTTGCTTATACTCGATTCTTCTAAATAATTGTTTATTTGAATCGAATATTAATATGTAACATCATCTTGAGATAGCTTAATACCGAGCTGGCTACACAGCTAACTGTGTAGCTAACGACAAAAAATTATAATGATCGGGAAAATCCAAGATGTATCGCTGTTTGGTTTTTGTATTTTTCATCCTCTCTCTGTCTGCGTGTAGCAGTATTCAAATTGCACCGTATGATCAAAATAGCACGCTGCTAGTTATCCCCAAATCACATGAAAACTCCTCAATGGAATCTTGGAGTCGAACGTGGAAGTTTGATGTTCGATCTCTGGGTGAAACGAGTGATATTAATTTCGATGTATGGTTCTCAAATAGTTCTGATGCATATATTGCGATTAATGATTTGCCTCCAGGGCGCTACGAAGTTGGTGCGATGAAATTTAAGATGGCGTCTCGTTGGCGATCAACCTCCGCCAATGACGACGGCTACCCCTTAAATATAGAGTTTGAGGTAAAATAAGGTGAAGTTACTGTTTTTCCGTACATGACAACGCTATTCCAAGAGACATCTAGTGGTGGCACACGTAGTTCATTTTCGGTGATTGAAATGGAGAGTGTGGATTATAACTTGTTCAAAGTGAAGCTATTGGAAGATGAGCGTATGCAACCTTGGCTAATCAACGAACAAGTTATCCGGGGAGCAAGCATTTGATCATAGCTATCACCTTGTTTATTTAGAGACTGTTAATTAGCCCGTGACTGCGTGTCGAAGTGTAGGTGCTCTAATTTAATCTCCATTAGGTTAGAGCCCTTTTCAGGGTGTCCGATCATTTCGTCATAGGCGCTCGTGTGCCGCAGCACTAGCTTTATGATTCGCAGCAAGCTAAGTGCTGTTTTGGCGGCTTGAAGGCTTCGGTAAGTTTGTATTTGACTACCATCGACCAAGTAATAAGTCTCTCCTTGATGCTCAATCATCACCCTATAAAGCGACAAATCAACTGATTGAATGATCACTTTTTCAATGGGCTCTAATTGTCCGAGCTCTTCGTATGAAATCTTCATAGTCATTTTCCTATCTAGTTTAATAACCTAAGAATACGGCGTAAGAGAACGCTGATAAGTGTGCCAAGGTGACGACGATTGTTAGTCTGTCTCGCAAAACCGCGAACATGGTTTCGTACAAATGATCGCAAAACTTCTTCTCGACAGAGCGTAAGGCAATAAAACTGAGGCCCAAGATCGCACTCTGTAAGGCGGGTTTAAAAATTGTGCTAGCCCATGCTAATAAACTAAAAACGATGCCCGTATTGAGAAGTATGCCGTTCTGGCGCAAGTTCGAGCCGATCACGACGGGTATTGCCCAAAGTAAACCTGCTAAAAAAGACAGAATGACAACGGAGTAAGACAGGAAGAAATCGAGCAGGGAGTCTGCTGATTCTTGAGGGACGAACCAAATCGTAAGGCTGAAGCCTATGAATGGGATCAGGCCTGCGAAGCCAAATGTTTGAATGCGTGCGTGGTTACTCATCGATCTTACTCTGTTTTTTTCAATAAAACCTACGAGAGTAAAAACACAGCCGATTACTTTATATATGTATAACGTGCTTTGGTCTTGAATCCATTTGAGCCCTTCCTAAGTAGCTTAATGGAATGCTTAATTGGAGAGTCGCAGTGGAAAACCGTATTGAGGTAAGAAAACTCTTACTAGCTGCAGAAAAAGTTAGACAGCACGGCGAGCAGAAGAGCGGCCGGTACTTCTATTCTGGTCTAACGCTTGAAATGAGTTTTGATGGTTATACGTTTGTTCTAAGCACGCCCAAGGCTAGTATCAGTGTTTTTTTTCATAACAAGTTTCAGGCTAATTATCGTAATAATATTGAGCTTGAAGAGCTGTACGACTTAGCGTGCAAGATCGCAAAAACTGATGCCGCTTGAGAACTGAAATAAGGGTTCGAAGACAAGAGGCACCTTCGAACCCCCAAACTTATTTGCAACTAGCGCAGATCTGATCACCATAGTAATTGTTCACGTAATTGCAGCTATTCTCCGTAATTCTGAGCTGCGACTTCTCTTTTCTTCTCTTTGAGATACTTCTCAATTAGGCTGCTTATTAGCTCTGATGCCGCGCGTTCGCTTATTGGTGGTATTGCTGCGAAGTCGGCGGTCGGCTCAAGTCTGTGTTTATGGAATGCTACGTTAGCTTGGGCATGGTAGTATGCTAAGACCTTATTCTCTTCTAGGGTTACTTGGAGTGTGAATTCCTGATTCAAGTATTTACAGTCGCTGCTGAACATCATTTCGTGCTGGCGTTCATCGACGATGTCTTGCGAGTCCTTGATGCTAGCGCTCTTATCCTCCCGTTCTAACCCCACAACCTCTAAGTCATGTGTGTTTTCTGCTGGTGCCTTAGGTGCCTCTGTTACGGTGTTATGTTCGATATTGCGTTCAAGCCAGACTCTAGCGGCTTGGCGTATTTCTTTTAGTTTTGCTCGTCTTACGGTCATTCTATCCACTAACTCATTTAATAGGACTACATAGCGGAGAGCTGCTCGCTCGCAAGAGGTGCGAAGGGATAATCGAAGGAAGCCAGAGTGTAGGCGTCGATTGTAGTAGAGCGCTCCGTGGCGCACGATAGTGTAGGGCAGTTGCATAGTCAAACGTCCTAGCTGTGTGACAGCTTGTGTGACATTCTGACTTGAGGGAAGCTCAACCCCCGTGGATACAGGGGCTTATGCTTGTTTGGTGGAGATGGCGGGGGTCGAACCCGCGTCCGTCAGCACTCTGCCATCGGCTCTACATGCTTAGATTCCGTTAATTAGTTTAACCTTCCACAGCCCAACGGGCAGGACGTGGTTGGCGAACTCAGTAAAATTTAGCAGCACGACCCCGAGTATGCCGTGGTGCGGTCCTGTTCTGAGTGACAGTCGGTATCGCGGTACAGGCACCTTGTTACAGACCGTTAGGGGCGTACCCCTAAAAGTGCTTTTTTAACTGCTTACGCAGCTAGAGCAGCACCGTAGTTGTCATCATTTGCAACTATTGATTACAGCGATTGGAGTACGAGTGCCACTGTACACTCGGCATGCACCTCTGGTTTCGTTACCAGCGTCGAAGCCATATCATCCCCGAAACTTATTGAAACCTTTAAGCGTTTGGCTTCGACTGCGTCGAGTCCCGGCCAGCAGCAAGATGCTGCTGTCGCTCATGCCTTTGAAAATCAACAATTTGATTTTCAATTTCTGGAAGAAATCGGCCTGTGGCCCATATCATTCCGAAACTTATTGAAACCTTTAAGCGTTGGTGAAACGCTAGTTGGGCAATCATACTCTTGAAACCATGAGTAGCAAGCCCAAAGTCAAAAAATATTAGTTACTTCGCATGCTCGCGAACAACGCGAGCTTTTTGACGATTCCAGTCGCGATCTTTTTCGGTCGCGCGTTTATCGAATTCTTTTTTACCTTTGGCCAATGCAATTTCGCACTTTACTTTGTTGTTTTTCCAGTAAAGGGCTAGGGCAACACATGCGTGGCCTGCTTGGCTTATCTTTGCATTAATTTTGGCAATTTCTTTTTTGTGAAGCAGCAGTTTTCGTTGGCGAGTTGGCTCTGCGATGACGTGAGTGCTTGCAGAAATAAGTGGCGTAATGTGTGCGTTAAGTAGCCATGCTTCCCCGTCTTTCAAGAATACGTGCGAGTCTGTAAGCTGGCCTTTGCCTTCACGTAAGCTTTTCACTTCCCATCCTGTAAGCGCAACGCCAGCTTCAAATTTTTCTTGAATATGAAAGTCGTGCTTGGCGCGTTTATTCAACGCGATGGTATTGCTTTGTTGCTTTGGTTTTTTCTTGCCGGCCATGAAATTACTGCTGGAGTGTCTGTGAAAAACGGGAAGTATATTACAAGTTCTGGTCTTGCTACAGAATTTATCGCGCATTCGCAGAAGCGCTAGAGTGCAGATGAGAAGGCGGTTACAATACGCGCCAATTAATTGGGCTGGGTTTTATGTCTTTAAAAATAAATCGCTCCGCGCTGGTCATGTTTTCTGCTCAGCAAATGTATGACCTTGTAAATGATGTGGCTTCTTATCCTTCTTTTTTGCCGTGGTGTTCGGGTGCGACTGTTCTTGAAGCGGACTTTACACAGATGCGTGCAAGTTTGGATGTGAGTAAGGGTGGGATGAGGCAATCTTTTACTACGCGGAATGAGCTCGTTGCGCATGAAAAAATATCGATGCGTTTAGAAGATGGCCCATTTAAAAAGCTCAAAGGTGATTGGCATTTTACAGCGTTGCGTGAAGATGCCTGTAAGGTTGAATTAGATCTAGAGTTCGAGTTGAAGCAGGGCGTAGCTAAACTGGCGTTTGGTCCTGTGTTTAATCAAGCCGCAAACACGATGGTTGATGCGTTCTGTGAACGCGCAAAGGTGGTATATGGAAAGTAAGCTTCGCATTGAGGTGGCATATGCGCGCCCCGATCTTCAGAAAATAGTTGAGTTGGAAGTGGATGCGGGTACGACTGTGTTTGATGCCGCAACACATTCTGGTTTAGAGAAGTTTTTCCCTGAAATAAATTACGATGAAATTGATATGGGGATCTTCGGTAAAGCAGTTAAGAAGCCAAAAGAAGAGACCTTGAGAGAGGGCGATCGCATTGAACTTTATCGCCCTCTGATTATTGATCCTAAGCAAGCGCGTTTGAATCGTGCTAAGAAGCCAAAAGCTTAGTAAGCAGAGTGTTCTTCGAGGGGTTCTCCCTCATAGTGGGTAAACACTCCATTTTGGTAATACACGTTGATCACCTGCTGTTGTAGTTCACCATCAGCAGGTTGATATGAATAGATATAACTTTCGTACTTGTCGCTAAATACGTTACGGGCAATTGGGGTTCCTAGTACAAAGTGAATCTGACGTCTGGTCATTCCTGTTTGTAGCTGGCTCAGCATGTCTTGCGTGATAATGTTGCCCTGCTGAACGTTGATTTTATATACGCCTGGGAAGGCACATGCGCCGAGGGTTAATGTAAGAAATACAGCGGTGATGATTGCGCCCAAGTTCTTATTTGAAATCTTAGTAAAACGGGAAGACTTGTTTTGCATCTAGTTCTTAATTCCACTATTGTTTGCAGCATTCGTTTTGAGTTTACTGCCGTTGATTTTGTCTGCGGAGCGCATCTTAACTGATTTAAGGGATGTGCGCCTATATACATCATAATAAAGAGTAAGTTATGCCTGAAAATACTGATTTAAAAAAAGCCGGATTAAAAGTAACTGTTCCACGCCTTAAAGTGTTGGGTCTCTTAGAAGCTTCTGATGGTAAGCATATGAGTGCTGAAGATGTGTATAAGGCACTTCTAGAATCAGGTGATGATGTAGGTTTGGCAACGGTGTATCGCGTACTGACTCAGTTTGAAGCGGCAGGTTTAGTGCAGCGCAATAATTTTGAAGGTGGCCATGCTGTTTTTGAGTTGGCGAGTGAAGAGCATCATGATCATATGGTTGATGCTGAGTCTGGTGAAGTTGTTGAATTTTATGATGAAATTATTGAAAAACGTCAGCACGAAATTGCCGAGAAATACGGCTATGAATTAGTTGATCATAGTTTGACCTTGTACGTTCGTAAGAAGAAATAATAAATCTTGTAATGCTGGGGTTAGTTGAGCCCTAGCATTTCTTTCGCATGCGCTTTAGTTTGCTCAGTAATATCTATCCCGCCTAACATTCTTGCTACTTCATCTGTTCTTTCTGCGTTATTTAATGGCTCAACCGCTGAGTGCATTGTTCCATCAATGATTGATTTACTAATGCGAAGATGGCGGTCACCTTGCGAGGCGACTTGAGGTTGGTGAGTGATGCAAATGACTTGGCCTGTTTGCCCAAGCTCTTTTAGTAACTTTCCTACAACTTCAGCTGTACCGCCGCCGATCCCAACATCTACTTCATCAAATACCATACTTGGAACAGCTGAACGCTGAGCGAGAACAACTTGAATCGCTAAACTGATTCTTGATAGTTCACCGCCTGAGGCGACCTTGGCAAGAGGTCTTGGTGGTTGGCCGGGGTTCGTGCTAATAAGAAATTCGATATCATCTAAACCGTTTGCGCTTGCATTGCTCATGTCTAAGGCGTCGCATTGCGTAGCAAACACGACATTTTGCATCGACATCAGCTTTAATTGCTCAGCGACTTGGCTTTCGAGTTCTTTTGCGTGCTTTTGTCGATGTTTGCTAAGTGTGTTGGAATGTTGAATGTATATGTTTTTAAGAGACTCAGCCTCTTGTTCAAGGCTATCAAGGTCTTGGTCGCCACCCGTTAAGGCTTCGAGCTCTTGCGCTAATCGAAGATGAACGTCGTTGAGTTCATCTGGTTGGCAGCGATGTTTGCGCGCGAGTTGATAGGCTTGACCTAAGCGTTCGTCTATAAAGTTTAATCGGTTAGGGTCTAGCTCAAAGCCTCCGACAAAGTGGCGAAGTGTATTAGTCGCTTCCTCAATTTGAATACTAGCTTCTTCGAATAAATCTAGCGCTTCGCTAATGCTAGATTCTTCAGCAGGCAGTGAGCTTAAGGCATGCTTGGCGCGCTGAAGGAGTGATAGTGCTCCATGCTCATCATTACTGCTTGCAGCTATAGATTCATGCGCACCCGCAAGTAGCACTTCAGCATTGGCAAGTTTGCTTTGCTCTTGCTCAAGTTGTTCAAGTTCGCCGTCTTGGAGTGCTAGCTTTTCAAATTCGTCGACTTGAAAGTTGAGTACTTGTAAGCGCGCTTGGGTTTCTTCTTGGTTGTTTATCAGCATGTCTAGCTGGCGAGCTTTCTTTTGCCATGCTTGATAACTCTCTTTTACTTCCTTAACAAGCGTTTCATTGCCTGCATAATCATCGAGAAGTACCCGGTGCTTATCTTTGACTAGTAAGCTTTGATGCTCGTGTTGGCTATGTATATCAATTATTTGTTCGCCAAGTGCTTTGATGTCGCTTAATGGGCTTGGCTGACCATTGATATACGCACGAGATCGACCTTCGGCAGTGATAACGCGGCGTAAAATGCATTCGTCTTCATTATCAAGGTCGTGTTGTGTTAACCACTGCTTTGCTGCGCTGATGTGGCGAATATCGAAGCTTGCGCATATTTCTGCTTTGGCTTGTCCGTGCCGCACCATACTTGAGTCGGCTCTATCACCCAGTGTAAGCCCAAGTGCGTCGAGCAATATCGATTTACCTGCACCCGTCTCACCGGTCATGACGGTCATTCCCGAATTGAAGTCAATTTCTAGTTCACTGGCGATTGCGAAGTTACGAATACTGAGTTGGTTAAGCATAGTCGGCGCTTTCAAAATTACTGTATTTATAAACAGTGTAATACTGGCTAAGTAGGATGGCAAAGGTTTGGGAAGAGAAAAAATAGAAAAGTTTGTTTGCATCCGTACTTTTTTACTTGAAAAACATATTCTCGCCCCCACTTCGTGAACCAACTGAGCTAAGCAGCTCAACAGATTGACTAAGTTTGTATTTGAGGGAATGCACGTGAGTGTTGAAGAAAACAATCAAGATAATGCGCAAACCGAGACTCCAGAAGAAGAGTTAGTGAATGATGCGCCTGAAGCTGAAGTAGTTGAAGAATCTACAGAAGCAAATCAAGAAGGTGAAAATTGGCAAGCTAAAGCAGAGCAATTAGCTGCCGAACTTGGTGCATTAAAAGATGCTGCAGTGCGTGCGCAAGCTGAGGCTCAAAATGTTCGCCGTCGTGCAGAGCAAGATGTTGAGAAAGCACACAAGTTCGCGCTAGAGAAGTTCGCGAAAGAGCTTTTGCCAGTGATCGATGGCTTAGAAAAAGCGATTGAAGCTGAACAAGCTGCAGAAAATGAGATGACACCACTTCGAGAAGGTGTCGAGATGACTTTGACGATCATGCTGAGCGGAATTGCCAAGTTTGGCGTTGAGCAGGTTGACCCCATTGGGAAGCCATTTGATCCAGCATTGCATGAGGCGATGAGCATGGTTCCAGCACCTGATGCGGAGTCAAACACAGTGATCGCGGCAATGCAGAAAGGTTATACCTTGAATGGACGATTAATTCGTCCGGCAATGGTTGTTGTTGCGCAGTAAATTTACGTCAGCAAAAGTTTACGTTTAAAAATTAAATTTGGTCCTTGAAAACTAAAAAAAAGGCCAAACATAAAGATCAAAGCTTATACAAAGGCGAGCGCCTTTAACAGAATTTAGAGTGGAGAGAAGCAATGGGAAAAATCATTGGAATCGACTTAGGTACTACAAACTCTTGTGTATCTGTATTGGATGGTGATCAGGCAAAAGTTATCGAAAACGCAGAGGGTGATCGTACTACCCCATCTATCATTGCATTTGCTGACGATAACGAAACATTAGTTGGTCAGCCAGCGAAGCGTCAGGCAGTTACTAATCCTGCTAATACTTTATTCGCAATTAAGCGTTTGATTGGTCGTACATTCGATTCAGACGTAGTACAGAAAGACATCAATATGGTGCCATACAACATCGTTAAAGCAGACAATGGTGATGCATGGGTTGAGGTAAAAGGCGAGAAGAAGGCTCCACCTCAGATATCTGCTGAAATCTTGAAAAAGATGAAGAAGACTGCAGAAGATTACTTAGGTGAAGACATTACTGAAGCAGTTATCACTGTTCCAGCATACTTCAATGACTCTCAGCGTCAGGCAACAAAAGATGCAGGTAAAATCGCTGGTCTTGATGTTAAGCGTATTATCAACGAGCCAACTGCAGCAGCACTTGCTTACGGCCTAGATAAGAGCCAAGGTGATTCTACGATTGCTGTGTATGACCTTGGTGGTGGTACTTTCGATATTTCGATTATCGAAATCGCAGATGTTGATGGTGAAAAGCAGTTTGAAGTACTAGCGACCAATGGTGACACATTCCTAGGTGGTGAAGACTTTGATATGGCATTGATCGACTATTTGGCTGAAGAGTTCAAGAAAGATCAAGGTATGGATTTAACGGGTGACCCACTTGCAATGCAGCGTTTGAAAGAAGCTGCAGAGAAAGCAAAGGTTGAGCTTTCAAGTGCACAACAAACGGATGTAAATCTGCCATACATCACTGCTGATGCAACAGGTCCTAAGCACTTAAACGTGAAGTTGACGCGTTCTAAGTTGGAGTCGTTGGTAGAAGAGTTGGTTGTTCGCAGTCTTGCTCCATGTAAAACAGCATTGAATGATGCAGGTTTGAGCACAAGCGAAATTGATGACGTCATCTTGGTCGGTGGTCAAACACGTATGCCTCTTGTTCAAGAGAAAGTACAAGAGTTCTTCGGTAAAGAGCCACGTCGTGATGTAAACCCTGATGAAGCAGTTGCAATGGGTGCGGCGATTCAAGCGGCGGTTCTAGCTGGTGACGTGACAGACGTTCTTCTTCTAGACGTAACGCCTTTGACGCTAGGTATCGAAACAATGGGTGGTGTTGCTACTCCATTGATTGAGAAAAACACAACGATTCCTACCAAGAAGTCGCAAGTGTTCTCAACAGCAGAAGATAATCAGTCGGCAGTAACGATTCACGTTGTTCAGGGTGAGCGTAAGCAAGCTGCTCAGAACAAATCGCTTGGTCGTTTTGATTTGGCGGATATTCCACCAGCAGCACGTGGCATGCCTCAAATTGAAGTAACTTTCGATATTGATGCAAACGGTATTTTGAATGTGTCTGCGAAAGATAAAGCGACAGGAAAAGAGCAGTCTATCGTGATCAAAGCGTCTTCTGGTCTTTCTGATGATGAGATCGAGAACATGGTTAACGATGCTGAAGCGAATGCTGAAGCGGATCGCAAGTTCGAAGAGCTTGTGACAGCGCGTAACCAAGGTGATCAAATGGTTCATGCAACCAAGAAAACTTTGGAAGAAGCTGGCGATAAGGCGACTGCAGAAGAGAAAACTGCAATTGAAGCAGCGATTGCTGATCTTGAAGAAGCACTGAAAGGTGATGACAAAGACGTGATCGAAGCGAAGACTCAAGCGTTAACTGAAGCGTCATCAGGCCTTGCTCAAAAGCTTTATGCTGAGCAAGCGGCTCAAGCAGAAGGTGCAGCGGCGGGTCCAGAGGCAGAAGCGAAAGCGCAATCAAATGCTGGCGACGATGTAGTTGATGCTGAGTTTGAAGAAGTAAAAGACGACAAAAAGTAAGTTTGCTTTTTGAATAGCGAGTGTTTTAGATGCTCGCTCTTTATAACGCGGGAGCTAGTTCTTCCGCGTTATCGTATCTAGGCTTCTCAGATTTTATTTGAGGAGTAATGTCGATAAGACAGGTAATAAGTAATGTCTAAAAGAGATTTCTACGAAGTTTTAGGTGTCGACAAATCTGCTGACGCCAAAGAAATTAAAAAAGCGTATCGTCGTTTGGCGATGAAGTATCACCCAGACCGAAATCCGGATGATGCAGAAGCAGAGGTACAGTTTAAAGAAGCGACTGAGGCCTACGAGGTTCTGTCTGACGATCAGAAGAAAGCCGCGTATGACCAATATGGTCACGCTGGTGTAGATCCGAACGCTGGTGGCGGTGCTGGTGGTTTCGGTGGTGGAAACTTTAGCGATATCTTTGGTGATGTATTCGGTGACATTTTTGGTGGCGGCGGTGGTCGCGGTGGCCAAAGAAGTTCGCGTGGTGCAGACCTTCGATATAATCTCGAACTAGATCTAGAAGATGCGGTACGCGGTAAATCGGTCAAGATCCGTGTTCCGACTCAAGTGACTTGTAATGTTTGTAAAGGCTCTGGTGCGAAAAAAGGCACGCAGCCTGAGACCTGTGGTACTTGTCATGGTCAGGGTCAAGTGCGTATGCAGCAAGGCTTTTTCAGCGTTCAGCAAACCTGCCCAACGTGTCATGGTCGCGGGCAAATTATTAAAGATCCTTGTCGTGCTTGTCATGGCACAGGCGTGCAAGAAGAGAATAAAACGCTTTCAGTGAAAGTGCCAGCGGGCGTTGATACGGGTGATCGTATTCGTTTGGCTGGAGAGGGTGAAGCGGGTGCAATGGGTGGCCCAGCCGGAGATCTTTATGTTCAGGTTTCGGTTAAAGAGCATCCTATTTTTGTTCGTGACGGTGCAAACTTGTATTGTGATGTGCCAATCAGTGTCGTGGATGCAGCGTTGGGTGGTGAGCTGGAAGTGCCAACACTTGATGGCCGCGTCAAACTGAAAATCCCTGCTGAAACGCAAAGCGGTAAGATGTTCCGTTTACGCGGTAAGGGTGTGAAGCCTGTTCGTGGTGGAGCTGTTGGAGATTTGATGTGTCGTGTCGCGGTAGAAACGCCAGTAAATCTGACTAAAAAGCAAAAAGAGTTGTTGAAAGAGTTTCAAGAGACTCTTGAAAGTGGGTCGAAGAAACATGCGCCCCAGAAGCATTCTTGGTTTGAGGGGGTTAAAAGCTTCTTTGACGACATGAAGCTTTAGTGCAGGACTGCATGCTATTTTCACCTCAAGCTTTGTTAACAGTGTACTCAAATGCTCACTTACTTCGTGTAAGCTCAGCTTTTCCGTGCACTTTCGCCTCGCTTGATGCAAAAATATCTATCCAGGTGTGTGCCGAGTTTTTACTGTATAGAGTTTGGTTAGTAATTAAGCTATTTATAATTCCCGCCTTTGAGCGGGAATTTTTCATTTAAAAAAGAGGGTAAAGCAATGGTACGCATTGCAGTAACAGGTGCGATTGGCCGCATGGGTAAAATGTTGATTGAAGCTGTTCATCAATCAGCAGAAGCAGAATTAAGCGCAGCGATTGTTTTGCCAGACAGTAGTGTGATTGGTGCCGATGCAGGTGAGTTGTCTGGGATTGGTAAAAATGGCGTTAGTGTTGTGGGTCACTTGAGTGAAGTGATTGATGATTTTGATGTGTTGATCGATTTTACTGCTCCTGATGCCACGCTAGAAAATGCCAAACTATGTGCTGAGAACGGCAAGGGTATCGTGATTGGTACAACGGGCTTTACTCCTGAAGAAGAAGAATTGCTTTTGTCGTATCAGGCGAACGCCGCGATGTGTAAAGCTGCGAATTTCAGCACGGGTGTGAATATGTGTCTTAATCTCTTGAAAAAAGCCGCAGAGATTTTAGGCGATGATTATGATGTCGAAATTTACGAAGCGCATCATAAGCATAAAGTGGATGCACCATCTGGTACGGCTTTGGCGATGGGTGAATCAGTAGCTGAAGGGTTAGACCGCAATCTACGTGAGGTAGCTGTTTACGGACGTGAAGGCCAAACAGGCGCACGAAATAAAGAAACGATTGGTTTTGCAACGGTTCGCGGTGGTGATGTTGTCGGTGATCATACTGTGATGTTTTTGGGCGATGGAGAGCGTGTTGAAATTACACACAAGGCATCGAGTCGAATGGCGTTCGCAAATGGTGCGGTGCGTGCTGCTGCTTGGTTGCATTCTCAGGAGCCCGGTCTGTATGAAATGCGCGATGTTTTAAATCTTAAGTAATGAGACGCGTAATTTTTGTGCAGTAAATGCTTTGATCGCATAGACAACAAAATGTGAAATATGTACAATGCCGCCGCTTGAGATAAGGCGTTGTACATAAAAACGCGAAAGAATTATAAAAAGCGAGATGAGCAAATGTTCATCTCGCTTTTTTGCAACTAGCATTCGCTAAATGCATCTCAAGCCCGCCAAAGACGGTTTCTTTCGATACGAAAAATACACTGCTTGGACAAGCGCGAGGAACTGGTGTTGACTAAACCCGCTATTTTAGCTCTTGAAGATGGCTCCATATTCAAGGGTATCTCTATCGGTGCAGATGGAGAAACTACTGGAGAAGTTGTTTTTAACACCGCGATGACGGGGTATCAGGAAATTCTTACTGACCCATCATATGCAAAACAAATTGTTACTTTGACCTATCCTCACATCGGTAATACTGGTGTTAATGAGGAAGATGTAGAAAGCGACCAAATTTGGTCAGCTGGTCTAGTAATTCGTAATCTTCCTTTGCTTGCTAGCTCATGGCGTAATGAGAAGCCATTAGATGTTTATCTCTCTGAAAATAATATTGTTGCGATCGCGGATATCGATACACGTCGTTTGACGCGTATTTTGCGCGAGAAGGGCGCCCAGAATGGTTGTATCCTCGCTGGTGATAATATTTCAGAAGAACTGGCATTAGAAAAAGCAAAAGCATTCCCTGGTCTTAAGGGAATGGATTTGGCAAAAGAAGTGACGCATCAAGAAGTCTATGAATGGACTGAAGCAGAATGGGACTTGAGCTCTGGTTATGCGCAAGCAAAAGATTCTGAGTTCCACGTAGTTGCTTACGACTTTGGTGTGAAGCGCAATATTCTGCGTATGCTTGCTGAACGCGGTTGTAAATTGACTGTGGTTCCAGCACAAACTCCTGCAAGTGAAGTGCTTGCTTTGAACCCTGATGGGGTGTTCCTCTCTAATGGTCCTGGTGACCCAGAGCCATGTGGCTATGCAATTTCTGCGATTCAAGAAATTCTAGAGACTAAAAAGCCAGTGTTTGGTATTTGTCTTGGTCATCAGTTGTTAGCACTAGCGAGCGGCGCAAAAACGGTCAAGATGAAGTTTGGTCATCACGGTGCGAACCACCCTGTTCAAGATTTGGCGACGGGCGAAGTGATGATTACGAGTCAGAACCATGGTTTTGCGGTGGACGAAGAGTCGTTGCCTAGTAACATCGAAGCAACACATAAATCTTTGTTTGATGGAAGTTTGCAGGGTATCAAGCGCACAGATACTCCGGCTTATAGTTTTCAGGGTCACCCAGAAGCAAGCCCAGGGCCGCATGATGTAGCGCCATTATTTGACCAATTTATTGCTGAAATGCGTAAAGCGGCAAAATAAACAAAATATGAATTATCGAGCGGCTCCTAAGGGAGCCGCTTTCGAAGACAAATTGTAAAAGTGGAACGAAATTAGATGCCAAAGCGTACCGACATAAAGAGTATTCTTATTATTGGAGCGGGCCCGATCGTCATCGGTCAGGCGTGTGAATTTGATTACTCAGGCGCACAAGCCTGTAAGGCACTTCGCGAAGAAGGTTATCGAGTGATCCTCGTTAATTCCAATCCTGCGACTATCATGACTGATCCGGCGATGGCGGATGCAACTTATATTGAGCCAATTACTTGGGAAACGGTTGCACGTATTATTGAGCAAGAGCGCCCAGACGCATTACTCCCAACCATGGGTGGTCAAACAGCGCTAAACTGTGCTTTAGATCTTGAGCGCGAGGGTGTGCTTGACAAGTTTGGTGTTGAGATGATCGGTGCTAACGCTGATACGATCGATAAAGCAGAAGATCGTGATCGTTTTGATAAGGCAATGAAAGCGATTGGTCTTGAAACGCCGCGTTCTGGTATCGCACACAGTATGGAAGAAGCGGTTGGCCTGATCGACGAGCTAGGCTTTCCATGTATTATTCGTCCTTCGTTTACCATGGGTGGTAGCGGAGGCGGTATCGCATATAACCGCGAAGAGTTTGAAGAAATCTGTGCTCGCGGCTTGGATATGTCGCCAACAAATGAGCTTCTCATTGATGAGTCTTTGATCGGTTGGAAAGAATACGAGATGGAAGTTGTCCGCGATAAGAAGGACAACTGCATCATCATTTGTTCGATTGAAAACTTCGATGCAATGGGTGTTCATACGGGTGACTCGATTACTGTAGCGCCAGCGCAAACACTTACGGATAAAGAATACCAAATCATGCGTAACGCATCGCTTGCGGTACTTCGTGAAATTGGTGTTGAAACGGGTGGTTCGAACGTACAGTTTGGTATCAGTCCAACAACTGGTCGTATGGTTGTTATCGAGATGAACCCGCGTGTATCTCGCTCGTCTGCGCTTGCTTCTAAAGCGACTGGTTTCCCAATCGCAAAAGTTGCTGCGAAGTTAGCGGTTGGCTACACACTCGATGAGCTTCAAAATGATATTACTGGCGGTGCAACACCTGCATCGTTTGAGCCTGCAATTGACTACGTAGTAACGAAGATCCCTCGTTTCACTTTTGAAAAATTCCCACAAGCGGATGCGACATTGACGACTCAGATGAAGTCGGTCGGTGAGGTGATGTCGATCGGACGTACTTTCCAAGAGTCATTCCAGAAAGCTATTCGTGGTTTAGAAGTTGGCTCTTATGGATTTGAGCCGATTCTTGATATCGCCTCGGATAATGCAATGGATACCTTGCGTGGTGAATTAAGCACGCCAAGCGCAGAGCGTATCTGGTATTTGGGTGATGCATTCCGTGCAGGTATGAGCATCGATGAGATTTATGGTCTAACTGGTATCGATCCTTGGTTCTTGGTTCAAATCGAAGACATCATTGAAGAAGAGCAAGTTGTTTCAAATATGATTCGCTCTGATCTTACTTCGGAAGCAGTGCGTCGATTGAAACGCAAAGGTTTCTCTGATCACCGTTTGGCATCATTGTTGGACTTGAGTGAAAAAGAAGTTCGTAATATTCGTCAAGACTTCGGTATCCGTCCAGTTTACAAGCGCGTTGATACCTGTGCTGCTGAGTTCTCGACTGCCACAGCGTATATGTACTCAAGTTATGAAGAAGAGTGTGAAGCGCAAACGTCTGATCGCGAGAAAATTGTTGTTATTGGCGGTGGTCCTAACCGTATTGGTCAAGGTATTGAGTTTGATTACTGTTGTGTACACGCTGCGCTTGCAATGCGTGAAGATGGCTATGAAACGATCATGATCAACTGTAATCCAGAGACAGTTTCAACGGATTACGATACTTCAGACCGTTTGTACTTCGAATCTATTACGCTTGAAGACGTACTAGAAATTATCGAACTAGAAAAACCGAAAGGTGTGATCGTGCACTACGGTGGTCAAACACCACTTAAGCTTGCGCGTGGCCTTGAAGATGCTGGTGTGCCGATTATCGGTACTAGCCCTGATGCGATTGACCGTGCTGAAGATCGTGAGCGTTTCCAGCAAATGATTCAGCGTTTAGGGTTGAAGCAGCCAAATAACGCGACAGTACGTAGCCTTGAAGAAGGTATCGTGGCAGCGAATGAAATTGGCTATCCATTGGTTGTTCGTCCATCTTATGTACTTGGTGGCCGAGCGATGGAAATCGTCTACAAAGAAGACGAGCTTGTGCGTTACATGAAAGATGCTGTTCAAGTATCTAACGATAGCCCTGTTTTGCTTGACCACTTCTTGAATTCTGCAATCGAAGTGGATATCGATGCGATCTCAGATGGTAAGCAAGTCGTGATTGGCGCAATTATGCAGCACATCGAGCAGGCGGGTGTTCACTCTGGTGACTCGGCTTGTTCACTACCTCCATATACATTGTCTGCAGATGTTCAAGACGAAATGCGTGAAGCGGTTAAGTCGATGGCTTTAGAGCTTGGCGTTGTCGGTTTGATGAATACTCAGCTCGCTTATCAGGATGGTGAAATTTACGTGATCGAAGTGAACCCACGTGCGTCACGTACCGTACCATTCGTGTCAAAAGCGATTGGTACCTCATTAGCGAAAGTTGCAGCACGTGTAATGGCGGGCAAAACTCTAGAAGAGCTAGATTTTACAACTGAGATCATCCCAGAGCACTTCAGTGTGAAAGAGTCAGTGTTCCCATTTAAGAAGTTCCCAGCAGTTGACCCGATCCTTGGTCCTGAGATGAAGTCTACGGGCGAAGTTATGGGTGTTGGTGAAACCTTCGATGAGGCGTTTGCTAAAGGTTTTATCGCGACAGGTGAAACACTTCCTGCATCAGGTAAGGCATTCTTGAGTGTTCGTGACGTAGACAAAGAAGGTGTTGTTGAACTTGCGAAACTTCTTGTTGAGGGTGGCTTTAGCTTAGTTGCAACGCGTGGTACTGCTCAGGCAATTGAGGAAGCAGGCATGGAAGTTAGTGTTGTGAATAAAGTGCGTGAAGGTCGTCCACACGTTGTTGACGTAATTAAGAATGAAGATATTTCTTTGATCGTCAATACTACGGAAGGGCGTCAAGCAATCAAAGACTCTTCGCATATCCGTCAATCTGCGTTGCAGAAGAAGATTGCTTACAGTACTACTTTGTGGGGTGGTGAAGCGATCGCGCGTGCGATTCGTTTTGGCTCAAATGAAAAAGTGCGTCGCTTGCAGGATTTGCACTAAAGCAAGGCTATACTGATTAGCAGGATATAAAGCAAATTATAGGAAAACTATGAATCGTATTCCGATGACAGTGCAAGGCGAAGCCGCCTTGCGCGAAGAATTAGTTCAATTAAAAACCGTAGAACGTCCTCGTGTTATTGAGGCGATCGCTGATGCCCGTGAGCATGGCGATTTGAAAGAAAATGCTGAGTACCATGCAGCGCGTGAGCAGCAGAGCTTTATTGAAGGACGCATTCAAGAAATTGAAGGTAAGCTTTCTAATGCGCAGGTGATTGACGTTGCGGCAATTGAGCCTTCAGGAAAAGTAATTTTTGGCTCAACGGTAACGTTGTTGAAAATCGACGATGACTCAGAAGTGAAGTATCAAATCGTTGGCGAAGATGAGGCGGATATTAAGCTTGGCAAGATTTCTGTTTCTTCACCGATCGCTCGTGCCTTGATTGGCAAGAACGAAGGCGACGTTGCTTCTGTTCGTGTGCCAGACGGTATTGTCGAGTATGAAATCGACGAGGTTGAGCATATTTAATCGCTAGGCCTTACAAACAAAAAAAGCGCTCATGAACGAGCGCTTTTTTTGTTTTCGAGTTTTGATTCTTACAGCTTTGATCTACATTCTGATCAAGTTTGATAGCTTCGGATTTGGCTTTTTGCTACGGCGAAGCAATACGACGATTTTGCCGATGATTTGAACTTGCGTGGCATTTGTTTTTTCCGCCATTTCAGTCATAGCTTGTGCGCGAAACTCACGATCATTTGACGCAACTTTTACTTTGATCAATTCGTGTTGTTCTAATGCGCGATCTAACTCTTCAAGTAAACCCTCGCTGACTCCTTTATCACCCACTATAATGATCGGGTTTAGGTTATGGGCAATGGCGCGAAGTTGTTTTTTCTCGGCGGCGCTAAGTGTTGTCATGTTTGAATCCTGTAAATATTTCGGCGCAAGTTTACAGTCTGGCCGAAAGAAACCAAAGTCAATATTTTAAAACTATCACCATTATAGAAGAGCATTACTATGGCACGTTCTAAGTCTAGCGGTCGTTGGCTAAAAGAGCATTTTGATGATCAGTATGTGAAACGATCTCAAGAAGATGGATATAGATCTCGTGCAAGCTACAAACTGATCGAATTGCATGAAAAAGACAAATTATTTCGCAAAGGTATGACGGTGATTGATCTTGGCGCAGCGCCCGGTGGTTGGACTCAAGTAGCCGCGGAGTATATTGGAGACTCTGGTAAAGTCGTTGCTAGCGATATTTTGGCTATGGACCCATTGCCTGATGTGAGCTTCATTCAAGGTGATTTCACCGATGATCAGGTCTTTGAAAATATATTGGCAGAAATTGATGGAAAGGTAGATCTTGTAATTTCAGATATGGCCCCCAATATGAGTGGTAACGCAGCGGTGGATATTCCATCCGCAATGTATTTAGTGGAGCTTGCTTTGGATATGGCTAACCACACCTTGAAACCGGGCGGTAATTTTGTCGCGAAGGTTTTTCAAGGAGAAGGTTTTGATGAACTTCTTAAGCAAATGCGCACAATGTTTACTAAGGTCTATTCCCGTAAGCCTGATGCTTCGCGTGCACGTTCGCGTGAGGTGTACCAAATAGGTATTGGTTTTAAGGGCTAGAGCTTGGAAAGCTTAAAAATTATATAAGATCGTTAAATAGCTAATTTAAGAATCTACTTGTATATTTTAAGTCGTAATACACACATCACTTTGTAATTGAGAGGGGTTTCTCTTGAACGATATGGTCAAGAATCTGGTACTTTGGTTGGTGATCGCAGCTGTGTTGCTGACGGTGTTTAACAACTTCAGTGCACAGCAAAAAACGCAAGCAATGAACTATTCACAGTTTATTGAGCTTGTTCAGAGTGGGCAGGTCCGCCAAGTTGAAATTGATGGATTGCGTTTTGAAGTCGAAACTTCAGACAACCGTCGTTATTCAACCGTTCGACCAATGGTCGAAGATCCAAAGCTAATGGATGAGTTGATTAACAATAACGTTACGGTGATCGGTAAGGAACCAGAGAAGCAAAGTATCTGGTCGCAGCTGTTAGTCGCCTCATTTCCAATTCTCGTGATTATTCTCGTCTTCATGTTTTTCATGCGCCAGATGCAAGGTGGCGGCGGTGGCAAAGGGCCGATGTCGTTTGGTAAGAGCAAAGCGCGACTGATGAGTGAAGATCAAATTAAAACGACATTTGCTGATGTGGCGGGTGTTGATGAAGCCAAAGAAGACGTGAAAGAACTTGTGGAATTTTTGCGTGACCCAAGCAAATTCCAGCGCTTAGGTGGTAAAATTCCGCGCGGTGTCTTGATGGTCGGTCAGCCTGGTACGGGTAAAACGTTATTGGCGAAAGCGATCGCTGGTGAAGCAAAGGTTCCGTTCTTCTCTATCTCAGGTTCAGACTTTGTCGAAATGTTTGTGGGGGTGGGTGCATCCCGCGTGCGAGACATGTTCGAGCAAGCTAAAAAGCAAAGCCCCTGTATTATATTTATCGATGAGATCGATGCTGTGGGTCGTCATCGTGGCGCTGGCCTTGGCGGTGGACACGACGAGCGTGAGCAAACATTAAACCAGCTGCTCGTTGAAATGGATGGCTTCGAAGGTAGTGAAGGTGTCATTGTTATCGCTGCGACGAACCGTCCTGACGTTCTCGATCCAGCGCTGTTACGCCCAGGTCGTTTCGACCGACAGGTTGTAGTTGGCTTGCCTGACATTCTTGGTCGTGAACAAATACTTAAAGTGCACATGAAGAAAGTCCCTCTAGGTGACGACGTGGATGCAGCAGTTATGGCGCGTGGTACTCCGGGCTTCTCTGGTGCAGATTTGGCCAACCTTGTAAATGAAGCTTCTCTGTTTGCGGCGCGTGCGAACAAGCGTACTGTTGGTATGGTTGAGTTTGAGTTGGCTAAAGACAAGATCATGATGGGCGCTGAGCGTAAATCGATGGTTATGTCTGACAAAGAAAAGCTAAATACTGCTTATCATGAAGCGGGACACGCGATTGTAGGTCGCCTCATGCCGGAGCATGATCCAGTCTACAAGGTGAGTATTATTCCTCGCGGGCGAGCGCTTGGTGTGACGATGTTCTTGCCAGAAGAAGACCGTTATAGCATGAGTCGTCAGCACTTGATCAGCAACATTTGCTCTTTGTACGGCGGTCGTATTGCTGAGGAAATGACGCTTGGTCCAGAAGGTGTTACGACAGGTGCGTCAAACGATATTGAGCGTGCAACAGATATTGCGCGTAACATGGTAACGAAGTGGGGCTTGTCAGCGAAGCTTGGTCCCTTGAAGTACGACGAAGCGCAAGAAGAGGTGTTCCTCGGCAAATCTGCAGGCGGGTCTACTTCTCATGTTTCAGGTTCGACGCAGGCCAGTATCGATGAGGAAGTCCGTTCAATCGTTGACCAGTGTTATTCGACGGCGCAGCGAGTCTTAGAAGAAAATCGCTCCAAGCTAGATGCAATGGCTGATGCTTTGATGAAGTATGAGACGATCGATACTCCTCAAATCGATGACATTATGAATGACAAAACACCTCGTCCGCCGAAAGGTTGGGGTGATAATGGTTCTAATGATGCCGGTGGTAGTGCAGCTTCTGAAGCGGAAGACGTAACGCAGGAGCGTGATGCGCCGTCTGATAGCGTTGGTGGACCTGCAGAAGGTCACTAAGTTAAAATTGTAATAATAAGGCGCGGCTTGGTCCGCGCTTTTTTTATGGGTGCGTTATGGATTTTTCTACCCCCAAAATTATGGGGATACTCAATGTGACTCCGGACTCTTTCTCTGATGGTGGAAAGTTTTCTAACCTCGATCTCGCGATTTCGCAAGCTCTTCGTATGGTTGAGCAAGGTGCCTCGATTATAGATATCGGTGGTGAGTCAACACGCCCTGGTGCGGTTGAAGTGTCGCTGCAAGAGGAAATGGATCGTGTCTTGCCGGTTGTTGAAAAGCTTCGAGCAGAAACGGATGTCGCGATCTCCTTAGATACCAGTTCGCCTGAGCTGATGAGGGAGGGTGCGGCTTTAGGTGTTTGGATGATCAATGATGTGCGCGCATTTCAGAGAGAGGGGGCGCTTGAGGTTGTTGGTGAATCAGATGTATATGTTTGCGCAATGCATATGCAGGGCAAGCCCATATCTATGCAAGATTCACCTGAGTACGGGAGTGTTGTGGATGATGTGTCGCAGTTTCTGCAAGGCCGTGTGGAAGCATTGATTGGGTCAGGAGTACAAAAAGAGAAAATTGTTCTAGATCCCGGTTTTGGCTTCGGTAAAACGCTCGCGCATAACTTGAGTTTGTTAAAACATTTAGACCAATTGCAGCATTTGGGCTCGCCTTTGTTGGTAGGGATCTCGCGCAAAAGTATGATTGGTACAGTGCTCGATAAGGATGTGGATCAGCGTTTAATCGGTAGTGTTGCAGCAGCCTTGCTATCATTAGAACGTGGCGCTTCGATTTTGCGGGTTCACGATGTTGCTGAAACGGCAGATGCGCTTAAAATATGGCAGGCAATGAAGTTAGCTAAGTAATACCTACAAGAATTAAGAGAGAGAATAATGGCAGACAGGAAGTATTTTGGGACGGATGGAATTCGTGGTCGATTAGGTGAGGGAGCAATTACACCCGAGTTTATGCTCAAGCTTGGCTGGGCTTGTGGTCAGGTGTTTAAAAAACAAGGTACCAAGAATAAGGTCATTATTGGAAAAGATACGCGCATTTCAGGTTATTTATTTGAAGCGGCGCTAGAGGCTGGCTTGTCCGCGGCCGGTGTGGGTGTACGTTTGATTGGTCCAATGCCTACTCCAGCAGTTGCTTATTTGACGCGCACATATCGCGCGAATGCCGGAATTGTTATCAGTGCGTCGCACAATCCATATCAAGACAATGGCATTAAGTTTTTCTCTTCTGAGGGCATGAAGCTTGATGATGATATAGAGCTGGAGATTGAATCATGGCTCGACAAAGACCTAGAAGTTGTTCCGCCAGCGGAGTTGGGGAAAGCAAAACGGATTGATGATGCTGTTGGTCGTTATGTTGAATATTGCAAAAGCACAATACCGAACAAGATGGACCTTGAAGGTATGGATATCGTCTTAGATTGTGCGCACGGCTCAACTTATCAAGTGGCTCCCTATGTGTTCAGAGAGCTAGGCGCGAATGTGACCGCTATTGGTGTTGAACCGGACGGATTAAATATAAATCGTGGATTTGGCTCTACTAGCCCAGAAGCGTTGGTGGCAAAAGTAAAAGAGCTGAACGCAGATTTAGGTATTGCTTTTGATGGCGATGGCGATCGTGTTGTGATGGTGACTGGCGAAGGTCAGATTGTTGATGGCGACGAGCTCATTTTTATCATATCAAAAGATCGTATTGATCAAGGCGCGATGGATGGTGGTGTTGTCGGTACTCAAATGACGAACTTTGGTGTCGAAGTCGCATTTAACGAGGCAGGTATACCTTTCACTCGTGCAAAAGTGGGTGATCGATATGTCATGGAGCAGCTTAAAGAGAAAGGTTGGCTTCTGGGTGGTGAAGGGTCCGGGCATTTAATTTGTTTCGATAAGTCGACTACTGGCGATGGTATTGTCTCAGCTCTGCAAGTACTTCACGCCATGTGGCGCAGGAAGATGAGTTTGTCAGATTTAGCTGGAGAGATGACAAAGCTTCCTCAGGTGCTCAAGAATGTAAAAGTCGCTGAGCGCTGTAACCCTTTAGATAACGAAATTGTAGCCACTGCGGTTACTCAGCAAGAGGCGCGATTTGAGGGAAGAGGACGTGTATTGCTCCGAGCTTCGGGTACTGAACCCCTGATTCGTGTGATGGCTGAAGGCGAAGATTCGGCGTTAGTTAATGATGTGGTGGATCAGCTTGTTTCAGTCGTCACTGAAAATCTCGCTTAAGTAAAAGTATGGGTTTTAATCGGCTTGTAGTTACGGAGCAACTCGGTTAGTATTTGCGCCCGCTTGACTTGAGGTAATGCTATGCGTCGTAAACTAGTTGCTGGTAATTGGAAAATGAACGGTAACACCGAGTTTGCTGCGGAGTTTGCTCAAGACTTAAAAGCTAAGTTTGATGCTGCGGAAGTGACGTGCGATGTCATGATTGCTCCCTCTGCACCTTACCTCGCATTGCTAGCAAATGCGTTTAGCGAATCGAATATTCAGGTAGCCGCGCAAAATGTTGCGCAGTTTGATAAAGGCGCTTATACCGGTGAAGTTTCTGCTTCCATGTTAAGTGATTTGTCTTGTCAGGCTTCATTGATCGGGCATTCGGAGAGGCGTACTTTATTTGGCGAGACAGATGAAGTTGTCGCCGCACAAGTATCGCAACTTGTTGAGCAAGGTATTACGCCGGTGCTATGTGTTGGTGAAACGCTTGAAGAAAGAGAAGCGGGTAATGCGGAGCAGATTGTTGAAAATCAGCTCAAGGCAGTGCTAGAGAGGTTTTCGGTAGATCAGTTGAAAAACTTAGTAGTTGCCTATGAGCCTGTTTGGGCGATAGGTACGGGGTTGACTGCCACGCCTGATCAAGCACAAGAAATGCACGCTCATTTGCGCAGTGTGGCGCGAGAACTAGATGAGCAGTGGGCGGATTCGCTTACTATCCTTTACGGTGGAAGTGTAAACAGCAAAACAGCGAAAGAGTTGTTTGCTCAACCGGATATCGATGGCGGTCTAGTAGGTGGAGCGTCACTTAAAGTTGATGAGTTTTTTGAGATTTGTCAGTCGGCCTGACGAATCGAGTTTGTAGTAGGTTGCGAGTAATATGGAATTTTTAGAAACAACGGTAATCGTAGTTCACATCTTGGTGTCGTTGGCGCTTGTTGTTCTTGTGCTATTGCAGCAAGGAAAAGGAGCAGAAGCGGGAGCCTCTTTTGGTGGCGGTGCTTCTCAAACAGTATTCGGTAGCCAAGGTAGCGGTAACTTCCTGACAAAGTCTACAAAATGGTTGGCTGTTGTATTTTTCGCGACCAGTATTAGTCTTGCTTATATTGCTAAAGAGCAAGCTGCATTGAGCGTTCAAGAAGCGACGACGCTTTCTACGCTAGAAACTCAAGAAAATTCTGAAGAAAGCCTTGAGTTGGAAGCGCAAAACGAAGACAATGCCGCTCCTGAATTGGAGTAGCCAATAAGTTTTCACTTAATTGAGTTAATCAATTGAGTATGCCGATGTGGTGGAATTGGTAGACACGCCATCTTGAGGGGGTGGTGAGCTATGCTCGTGACGGTTCAAATCCGTCCATCGGCACCAATAATAAAAAAGCCCGCACTTGTACGAGTACGGGCTTTTTGTTTTATGTTGACCCTTGCTGTATAGCTGCCTATAATGCCGCCAGTATTTGGAGCGGCTCAGAATTTCTGAGTTTGGGCTATACGCCAGTTGAGGCTCTCCTTACAGCAGTTTTGTAAAGAGCCCCTCATTGTAGGGGCTTTTTTGTACTGATGGGCTTTATGCCCATTTTTTGTTTCTGCAACAATGAAAACGAACCCATTGGAGGCGTAGTGGCAGCTAAAAAACAGCTACTAAATGACATTATTAAGCCGGTCGTAGAAGGGCTAGGTTATGAGTGTTGGGGCATTGATTTCTTGTCTCAAGGTAAGCACTCAATGTTGCGAATTTATATAGAAAGTCTTGAAACGCCAGAGAGCTCGGAAGTGGGCGAAGATGGTAAAGAACGTGAGAGCGGTATTGAGCTAGGGGATTGCGAAAAAGTAAGTCGCCAATTGAGTGCCGTGCTTGACGTTGAAGACCCTATTGCAGGTGATTACACCCTTGAGGTGTCTTCTCCGGGAATGGATCGCGCATTATATGAACTTGCGCATTATGAAAGGTTTAAAGGCCATCAAGTTGCATTGAAGTTAAGAATGCCATTTGAAGGTCGACGAAAGTTCAACGGCTTGATTAAAGGCGTTGAAGGGAATGATGTGGTGATTCAGGTGGATCAAGAAGAATACTTGTTCCCAGTTGAAGGCATTGAGAAAGCGAATATCGTACCGCAATTTGATTGATTAGGATTATTGGAGCAAACGACGCGATGAACAAAGAAATTCTGCTGGTTGTTGAGGCGGTCTCAAACGAAAAGGGCGTTGACAAAGAAGTCATTTTCGAAGCTATTGAGTTGGCATTGGCGACAGCAACTAAAAAGCGTTATGAAGACGAGGAAGAAGCCGATATTTTAGTAAATATCGATCGCAAAACGGGTGAATACGATACTTTTCGTCGCTGGTTAGTTGTGAGCAACGATGCAGTGCCTGCTTTAGGTACTGAGCTGACTATGGAAGAAGCTGAAGAAATTGATACAGCGCTTCAACCAGGTGATATTCACACAGAGCAGGTTGAGTCGATTGCTTTTGGTCGTATCGGTGCACAAGCTGCTAAGCAAATTATTGTTCAAAAAGTACGTGAAGCTGAACGCGAAAAAATCGTTGATGGCTATCGTGACCGCGTTGGAGAATTGGTCTCAGGTACTGTTAAGAAAGTAACGCGTGATAACGTGATTGTTGATCTCGGAAATAATGCTGAAGCCTTACTTCCACGTGAAAATCTAGTGGGTCGTGAAGTATTCCGCATGGGTGATCGTGTTCGTTCTTTGCTTCTAGAAATTCGTCAAGATCTACGTGGACCGCAATTGATTTTAAGTCGTTCAGCGCCAGAAATGCTGATCGAGCTATTCCGTATTGAAGTGCCAGAAATCTCAGAAGAAGTGATTGAAATTCGTGGTGCGGCGCGCGACCCTGGTTCTCGCGCAAAGATTGCAGTTAAAACAAATGACAAGCGTATCGACCCAGTTGGTGCTTGTGTAGGTATGCGCGGAGCGCGTGTACAAGCTGTATCGGGTGAGCTAGGTAATGAGCGTATTGATATTGTGCTTTGGGACGATAACCCGGCGCAGTTAGTCGTGAATGCAATGGCTCCAGCTGAAGTCGCTTCTATTGTTGTCGATGAAGACACGCATTCGATGGATGTTGCTGTTGCAGAAGATAACTTAGCGATGGCGATTGGTCGTGCAGGCCAAAACGTCCGTTTAGCGTCTCAACTTACTGGTTGGGAGCTGAATGTGATGACTGAAGAAGAAGCTGGCAAGCAGCAAGAAGAAGAAGTCGGCAAGTACGTCGATTTATTCATCGAGGCCCTAGACGTTGATGAAGATCTTGCGTCTGAGCTTGTAAGTGAAGGCTTTACGACTTTGGAAGAAGTCGCATATGTTCCTTTAGAAGAGATGCTGTCTATCGAAGCATTTGACGAAGACATTGTTGAAGAGCTTCGTCGTCGTGCAAAAGATGCATTGCTTAACAAGGCTCTAGCAACGGAAGAGAAGCTGGAAGGTAGCGAGCCTGCAGAAGATTTGTTAACGATGGAAGGTATGGATAAGCACCTTGCATTGACCTTAGCGAGCCGTGGAGTGATCACCATGGAAGACCTTGCTGAGCAATCCGTCGATGAATTGATGGAAATTGAAGATATGACTGAAGAGCGCGCTGGTGAATTGATTATGACCGCTCGTGCGCCATGGTTCGAAGAGAACCAAGACTAATAGACAGCGAGTCGGGAGAATTATTGTAATGTCAGAAGTAACAGTTAAACAGTTAGCGGAAGACATCGGTGCGCCGATCGATCGTCTTTTGCAACAAATTGTTGACGCAGGGCTCGATGCGCGTGATGCAGGTGGTGTCGTTTCAGCAGATGAGAAGAAGCAGCTACTTGCACATCTTAAGAAGAGTCACGGTGATGACGAATCAGAACCGAAGCGAATCACTCTTAAGCGTAAAACGCAAACCACATTAAAGATGTCTGGTGGGCAGGGTAAAACGAAAACAGTTAATGTTGAAGTGCGAAAAAAGCGCACTTATGTGAAGCGCCCAGATGTAAATGTTGAGCTTGAGAAGCAAAAAGAAGAGCAAGACGCATTGCGTGCCAAGCAAGAAGCTGAAGATGCTGCGCGCAAAGCAGCTGTAGAAGCGCAAAAGGTTGAAGAAGAAAAAGCTGCGGCTGAAGCCGAAGCGAAAAAAGCGGCTGATGAAGTGGCTGCGAAAGCTGAAGCAGAAAAGGCGTCTGCGAAAGCTTCTGCTAAGCCAGCTCCTGCTCCTAAAGGTGATGCTGACGACAATTCCAAGAAACGTGCTCCTAAGAAGAAAGGGCATGATTCGGCAGGCGGTTCTGATGATGATAAGCCTAAGAAGCACAACAAATCTGCTGGACATCGTGCACCGCGTCAGCGTGAAGAAGAGGTCGATATTCACGCAGTAAATGCATCTCGCGAAATATTGTCTGAAGATGCTTTGGAAGAAGAGATTCAACCTCGCAAACTTAAAGCGAAAAAGAAAAAGAAATCTCACGGCTTCCAACAACCAAGTGCACCTGTCGTAAAAGAAGTGTCAGTTGGTGAAAATATCGTTGTGAGTGAGCTTGCTGACAAAATGTCAGTCAAAGCAGTTCAAGTCATCAAGACTCTAATGGGCCTTGGTGTGATGGCAACGCAAAACCAGTCAATTGACCAAGAAACAGCAACCTTGGTTGTTGAGGAAATGGGCCACAAGGTTAAGTTGTTTTCTGAAGATGCAGTCGAAACTGATGTACTAGATAGCATTAGTTACGATGGCGAAGAAATGCCTCGTGCACCAGTTGTTAGTGTAATGGGCCACGTTGACCACGGTAAAACCTCATTACTTGATTATATTCGTCGTGCGAAAGTTGCTGCAGGCGAGTCTGGTGGTATTACCCAGCACATTGGTGCATACCACGTTGAGACTGGTCACGGCATGATTTCATTCCTTGATACGCCTGGACACGCTGCGTTTACCGCAATGCGCGCTCGCGGTGCTCAAAGTACAGATATTGTTATTCTTGTTGTTGCGGCAGACGATGGTGTAATGCCTCAAACTGAAGAAGCGGTTCAGCACGCTCGCTCAGCGGGCGTGCCGATTGTTGTTGCAGTCAACAAAATGGATAAAGAAGAAGCAGATCCAGATCGCGTTAAAAACGAGCTCGCTGCAAAAGATGTTATCCCAGAAGACTGGGGTGGTGATGTGCAGTTCATTCCTGTATCGGCGCACACTGGTACTGGTATTGATGCATTGCTTGATGCGGTTCTTCTACAAGCAGAAATGTTGGAGCTTAAAGCTGTTCCATCAGCGCCTGCGAAAGGTACGGTTGTTGAATCAAGCCTCGACAAAGGTCGTGGTGCTGTTGCGACAGTACTGGTTCAGAATGGTACTTTGCGTCGTGGCGATATTGTGATTGCAGGTAATTACTACGGTCGTGTACGCGCAATGATGGATGAAGCTGGTAAGCAAGCAAACGAAGCTGGTCCATCTATTCCGGTTGAGATCTTAGGCTTAAACGGCACCCCTGATGCTGGTGATGAATTCGTTGTTGTTGCTGATGAGCGTAAAGCCCGTGAAGTTGCAGAGTTCCGTGCTGAGAAGCAGCGTAAAGACCGTTTACAGCGTCAGCAAGCAGCGAAGCTTGAGAACATGTTCGCGAACATGGGCGCAGACGAAGTTAAGACGCTGAATATCGTCCTCAAAACTGATGTGCGAGGTTCTCTAGAAGCATTAAGTGCTGCCTTGAATGAAATCGGTAACGAAGAAGTTCAGGTGAAGATTGTGAGTAGTGGTGTTGGTGGTATTACAGGTACAGATGCAAGTCTTGCGCTAGCAACCAATGCGGTTATTTTCGGCTTTAACGTTCGTGCTGATGCGCAAGCGAAAAAGATTATCGAAGAAGAATCCTTAGATCTTCGTTATTACAGCGTTATTTACGAGATTATCGATCATGTGAAACAAGCGCTTTCTGGTATGTTGGCGCCAGAATTCCGTGAAGACATTGTTGGTATTGCTGAAGTGCGTGACACCTTTAAGTCTCCGAAATTCGGTCAGGTTGCTGGTTGTATGGTTCTTGAAGGAACAATCTTCCGCAATAAGAAAATTCGTGTACTACGTGATGACATCGTTATCTTTGAAGGCGAGCTAGAATCGCTTCGTCGCTTTAAAGATGATGTAAACGAAGTTCGTTCGGGTACTGAATGTGGTATCGGTGTTAAGAACTATGACGTGAAAGTGGGCGACAAGATTGAGGTCTTCGATAAGGTCTCTATTGCGCGTACTTTGTCATAAGTTTTGTCATTAGAGGAGTTGTAATACATGGCACGAGAGTTTAACCGTACTGATCGAATTGCCGATCAAATTCAAAAGGATTTGGCGACATTGATTCGTACCGAAATGAAAGACCCTCGTGTCGGTATGGTAACGATAAATGACGTTGAGGTTGCGCGAGACTTAGGTTTCGCCAACGTTTACGTTACTTTGTTGACCCTTGAAGAGAATGATGCGAATTCAGACGAAGTGAAGCAAACACTTAAGGTCTTAAATTCTGCGTCGGGCTTTTTTAGAAGTCAGTTAAGTAAGATGATAAAGCTGCGTACGATTCCGCAGTTGCGTTTTCACTTCGATAGCTCTGTTGGGCGTGGCCGTAAGCTTGACGCCCTAATTACGCAAGCGCGTAAGAAAGACGGTGCTGATGACGCGGCGAACGAACAAACTGATCAAGACCCTTCTTAGGCAACACTAAAAGATGGGTCGACGCAAAAAAGGGCGCCTTCTTGATGGCGTCCTTCTTCTTGATAAACCTCTAGATATTACAAGTAATGGTGCGCTGCAAAAGGTGCGTTGGCTTTTTGATGCACGAAGAGCTGGCCATACCGGTGCGCTTGATCCGCTTGCAACAGGTGTTTTGCCAATATGTTTTGGTGAGGCAACGAAGTTTGCGAAGTATCTACTAGAGTCTAGCAAAGCGTATTACACCACTGCTCAATTAGGCGAGATTCGTGAAAGCGGAGATAGCGAAGGTGAGTTGGTTGAGACGCGCAAGGTTCCAGATTTCTCGGGTGCTCACATAGAGCAAAGTCTTGATAAGTTTCGAGGCGACACAATGCAAGTTCCGACGATGTGGTCTGCGCTAAAGTATCAAGGAAGGCCACTTTATAAATGGGCGCGTGAGGGGGTTACGGTAGAGCGAGAACCTCGGCCTATCACTGTTTCTAACTTACGTTTAGATGCGATAACAGAAGATACGCTATCTTTGTATGTCGAGTGTTCCAAAGGGACTTATATTCGATCTCTTGTGGAAGATATTGGTTTAGATCTTGGTTGTGGTGCACATGTGTCGATGTTGCGCCGTTCAATCGCAGGTCATTTTGAGCTCGAGCAAACTGTAAGCCTGCAAACATTGGTCGATTTAGAGGGTGATTTCGATGCGTTGAGCAAATTTATTCAGCCTATCGACATTTTGTTACCAAATTTACCGTATATTTGCATAAATAATCGCCAAACAAGGTCGCTATTACACGGGCAAACAGTTAGAATATCGCCCGCTGAAAAATCAGGTTTTCATCGTGTCTATATTCCGAAGCAAGCAATTGATGAACAGCTAGGGCCGATTGCGAATATCGCAAAAACTTGTGAGCTTGGTGACGACTGGCTATTTGCCGGTGTAGTGGAGCTAAGTGAACAGAGCGATCAGTGGGAACTGCAAGCAAAACGGCTGATTAACTTTACGCCTGTGTCGTAAAGGAAAAACGATGTACGACTTACTGTACGTATGCGCGGTAAGTGGTTTTTAAACAAGCATATTGAGGAAAATATCATGGCATTAAGCGCAGCAGAAAAAGCAGCAATTCTTAAAGACTACCAACAATCTGAAGGCGACACTGGTTCTCCTGAAGTTCAAGTTGCATTGTTGACTCATAACATCAACAAGCTTCAAGGTCACTTCAAAGGTAACAAGCAAGATCACCACTCACGTCGTGGTTTGATTCGCATGGTTAACCAACGTCGTAAGCTTCTTGATTACTTGAAAGGCAAAGATGCAGATCGTTACCTTTCTTTGATCGGTCGTCTAGGTCTACGTCGCTAATCTCGAATTAGCAGCGAGACAAACAAGGGTAAATGGTTACAAGAACCAACTCCCAAGTTTAGTTGTAGTACCGGAGCGCTTTAGGGCCCTCCGGTATTTTCGTTTTTAAGACAATCGTAATTCTATTGTTATGCGATTGATCTATTGTAAGTACGTGATTTTGTAGGTGTCTAAAACGAGCACCAGTGCATTAAAAATCAAAACACGAATAGGGTAGCTTCATAGGTTTGCAGTAAAGTTTTATAGCTGAGTGCTTTAGAAAATTTGCGTTTACGTTATTTTTCTAAAGTATTGAGCATAAAGCTTTAGTTGTAGTGATCGATGAGGCGTTCTTTTTATATTTAAAAGTAAAGGAGCCGATGTGAATCCGGTAACTAAACAATTTCAATACGGTAACTCTACCGTTACGCTAGAAACTGGTCGTATTGCACGTCAAGCCGCAGGTGCGGTGATGGTAACGGTTGACGATACTTCTGTATTGGTAGCAGTGACTGCTTCAAAAGAAGCAAAGCCAGGTCAAGATTTCTTCCCGCTTTCAGTTCACTACCAAGAGCGCCAATACTCAGTTGGTAAAATTCCTGGTGGTTATATCAAGCGTGAAAATCGTCCAAGCGAGAAAGAAACACTAACTTCGCGTTTGATCGACCGTCCAATTCGCCCACTTTTCCCAAATGGTTTCGTGAACGAAGTTCAGGTTGTATGTCAGGTTATGTCTGCGAACAAAACGCAAGACCCTGATATTGCAGCAATGATTGGTACGTCTGCAGCGCTTGCTGTTTCTGGCGTTCCTTTTGCTGGTCCTATCGGTGCAGCACGTGTTGCGTTCACTGATGAAAATGGCTACTCACTTAACCCAACTAACGAAGAGCTAAAAGACTCTTTACTAGACATGGTTGTAGCGGGTACGAAAGACGCAGTATTGATGGTTGAGTCAGAAGCAAAAGAGCTTACTGAAGACGAGATGCTTGGTGCGGTTCTATTCGCTCACCAAGAAATGCAAACAGTGATCAACGCTGTATCAGAATTCGCAGCTGAAGTTGGTACTGAGCAGTGGGAATGGTCAGCACCAGAAGTTAACATTGTACTAGCAGACGCGATCAAAACGCAGTTTGCTGAAGGCATTACTGCTGCATACAGCACAAGTGACAAAATGGCGCGTTACGGCGCATTGGGCGAGCTTCGTAACCAAGCAGTTGCAGCGATTGCAACAGGTGAAGAAGGCGCAGCAAGCGAAGAAGACGTTAAGGCTTACTTCAGCAAGCTAGAGAAGCAAATCGTTCGTGGTCGTATCATTGCGAAAGAGCCGCGTATCGATGGTCGTAACAATGAAACAGTTCGTCCAATTTCTGTTGAAGTTGGCGTACTTCCAAATGCACACGGTTCTGCATTGTTTACTCGTGGTGAAACGCAAGCAATCGTTGCGACTACGCTTGGTACTACGCGTGACGCACAAATCGTTGACACACTTGAAGGCGATACTAAAGAGCACTTCATGTTGCACTACAACTTCCCTCCTTACTCAGTAGGTGAGTGTGGTCGTATGGGCGCACCAGGTCGTCGTGAGATTGGTCACGGTCGTCTTGCTAAGCGTGGTGTTCAAGCGCTTATGCCAAACGAAGAGGAGTTCCCATATGCAGTACGTGTTGTTTCAGAAATCACTGAATCAAACGGTTCAAGTTCTATGGCTTCTGTTTGTGGTTCAAGCTTGGCATTGATGGATGCAGGTGTTCCACTTGCAGCACCAGTTGCTGGCATCGCAATGGGTCTTGTTAAAGAAGGCGACGGTTTCGCAGTTCTGACCGACATCCTTGGTGACGAAGACCACCTAGGCGACATGGACTTTAAAGTAGCGGGTACTGACGAAGGTATCACAGCGCTTCAAATGGATATCAAGATCGAAGGTATCAACGAAGAGATCATGACGATTGCGCTTAAACAAGCTCAAGATGCTCGTTTGTTCATCCTTGAAGAAATGAACAAAGTCATCGAGAACCCTCGTGAGTCTGTTTCTGATAAAGCACCTGCGATGCACAACATGTCTGTTCACCCAGACAAGATCCGTGACGTAATCGGTAAAGGTGGTGCGACTATCCGTTCAATCACAGAGCAAACTGGTGCATCTGTTGATATCGAAGACGACGGTTCAATCCGCGTTTACGCTGAAAACAACGAAGCAGCGCAAGCAGCAATCAATATGATCGTAGCGATTACTGCAGAAGCAGAAGTTGGCCAAACTTACGAAGGTAAGGTTGAGCGTATCGTAGACTTCGGTGCATTCGTTAATATCTTGCCAGGTAAAGACGGCTTGGTTCATATCTCTCAAATCTCTGAAGAGCGTATTGAGAATGTGGCTGACGTACTTTCTGAAGGTCAGATGGTTAAAGTAAAAGTACTAGATGTTGATAACCGTGGTCGTATTAAATTGACTATGAAAGACATCGAAGCTGACGCGTAAGTCTAGCTTAAGTGTTGAAAAGGAGGCTTTGTGCCTCCTTTTTTTTGGCCATTCCTCATCGTTAATTTCGAGTTTTTCGTCCGCTAAGTTGACTATTAGCGGTGTCTGAATCTGTATACGATTTGTTCAATGTCGGCGTCTTTGTGAGAACAAAGTAAGCCGCAGGTTTTTTCAGAAAATTGGAAGACAAAGAGGAATCGTATATGAACTTTTCAGAATTACTCAATCAATTCACGGGTTCAGGACAAGCGAACGAATCGTCACAACTGAATAATCAACAAGCTTCAAATAAATTATCAAATTTTACTAGCAATATTCCGGGTGATTTAGCTGGTGGTGCCGTTGCGGGAGGCTTGATCGCTACCCTCGTCGCTAGCAAATCAAGGCGTAAGATAGCTGGCAAGGCGGCTAAATATGGCGGTGCAGCATTATTAGGAGTCTTAGCATATAGAGCCTACAAAGATTGGCAGCATACTGGTCAAGCTCATGAAAAGCAGTCCGCACGAGATGCAGGATATGAAGCGCCCTCTCATCAAGCATCTCGTTTCCAGTCAAGTTATGAACGAGAAGCCTTAGCGCATATTAATCAGCCTCAACAGGATAGTGATTTCGAACTTCGTTTAGTGAAAGCTATGATTGCTTCGGCACGCGCTGATGGTCAGATTGATTTAGAAGAGCAGCGCAGAATAGCCGAAACGGTTAACAGGTTAGATTTGAGTGTGAATGTGAAGAGTGAGTTGTTGAATCTATTCCTGCAGCCTGTACTCATGGTTGAGATAGTTGGACAGTTCGATTCAATGGAGCAAAAGGCAGAGATTTATCTTGCTTCTTGTTTGACAATTGAGCTTGATGACGAGTCTGAATACAGGCATTTATCACTGCTCTCAAAAGCATTGAATCTGCCAGCAGGTCTTGAGCATCAGCTTCGCGCGCAAGCACAAAATGTCAAA
Source organism: Oleiphilus sp. HI0066 (assembly GCF_001635725.1). NCBI lineage: Bacteria > Pseudomonadati > Pseudomonadota > Gammaproteobacteria > Oceanospirillales > Oleiphilaceae > Oleiphilus > Oleiphilus sp. HI0066. The sequence continues at coordinate 20,821 of NZ_LWFH01000886.1, read as the reverse complement.
GTTGAGGTTGCGTAGTTCTTGCATTGTTCTTGCGTCGCTTTTTAGTAGTTCGGTTTGCATCGCCGCTTAATGTATTCGAGTTAGTATGCATGCGGTGATGCAACTAGGTTTATATTTGATTTGCGGTATACTTTCGCGCCTATTCTTTTTTGAGATCTATACCGAATGAATGCATTACACGATATCGCAGCACGCGCACTTCAAGACTTCTTTATGCTTAATGTGCCTTTGGCTCGTGCTGCAGAGATTTCGGTACATTCTTATGATGGAAATAGACTTGTTTTTGAAGCGCCGCTAGATCCGAATACCAATGACAAGGGAACCGCGTTTGGTGGAAGTATCTATGTCATCGCTGTTGCTACAGCATGGGGAATGTCCTCAATAAAGTCTCAAGAATTAGGTCTGGATGGTGAATTAGTCGTCGCGAAGGCTGAAATTGAGTACCTGCGCCCGCTTAGTGAAACGCTTCGTGCAGAAGTTCTCTCTCCAGATCAGGAATCCTTAGATCACTTCAAACATAGCTTTGAGACGCGAGGTAAAGCTGCCTTTGAATTAGAAGTGCTTGTAAATAATAGCGAAGGAAAAGCCTGCGCTCGTTTTAACGGAAAATATGCTTTGTTGAATAGGTGAATCACGCTCCCTTTCGGTGATCTAAGTCTAAAATTTGCTCAGCTTTAGTGCAATTTATGTTGTAATATTTATTTAATAAAAAAATAACTTCTTATTCCTTTTATGTCTTTATGATTAAGCTACACTTTTAGTGTCCGTGACATATTTACGGGTACATTTGTTGGTTTGAGCGTGTTTCTGAAGTACTCAATTCTTTAAAGTCTGCAGAATTAAAACCTCCTTCAAGTGTGAGTATCATTGAATATAAAGTCTGCGTTTGTTTAGCGGAACGCTTAATACAGAGTATAGTTTGTATCTAAAGGAGAATAGAATGAAAAAATTAGGACTAAGTGTAGCGATTGTATCTGCGCTTATCTTAAGTGCGTGTGGCGGCGGCAGTTCATCCGCTCCCGCCAGCAGTGGTGGTTCAGTGTCAACAGGCGTTTTCTTAGATAGTGCTGTTGCGAATATCGGTTACCGCACGGATACGCAATCTGGCGTGACGAATGATAACGGTGAGTACAACTACTTATCGGGTGAAACGGTTACGTTTTTTATTGGTGATCTTGAACTCCCTGCAGTTGAAGCAACAGGCGTTGTCACTCCTCTAACTATCGCAGGAACGCAGGATACCTCAGATGACACAGTGGTAAATATTACTCGTCTACTTCAAAGTTTGGATACCGATGGTGACCCAGATAATGGTATTGAAATTGCTGATGAAGCTTCAGATGTCGCGACTGCTGTCGATTTTACTCAATCCATAACTGACTTTGCTAATAGCACTGCTGTTACAACGCTTGTAGCAAATTCTGGATCAACGACTACGGCACTTATTTCAGAAGATCAGGCGATTTCTCACCTTGAAGAAACGCTGATTGAAGAAGGAGAAACCTTTACGCCTAGCAGCAGTATCGCAGGTATTTGGACAACCGACGATGATGAAAATGACTTGCTTGCTTTTGTTTTCTTCCAAGATGGCACGTATGTGCATATGGAAGTTGATATTGACGATGCCAGTGAAACTAATGGTATGGAATGGGGAACTTACTCCCGCAATGATGAGACGGGTTTATTAGAGCTTGGTATTACTTTTGACAATACTGATACAGGATTATTCGTTTTCTCTGCGGCGGATCCTGCGAATATTTTCGCTCAAGTTGACGATGACGTACTAACTCTTGAGTTCGATGACAATAACAATGGCACTATTGATGAAGACGAGTCGCTTGATCTTACACGTTCTGCTAACAGTGATATTTTAGGTGCATGGACTAATACCTCTACAGAAAATGAATTACTCGCTTTTGTTTTCTTTGACAACGGTACCTATGCGCATCTAGAAGTTGATGAGGAAGCTCCAAACAATCCTGAGAATCCAGATGAAGTGAGTGGGATGGAATGGGGCACTTACTCTATTAACTCTGAAAATGACGCTTTGACTGCTTCGATTACTTTTGACGGTAATCTTGATACGGGCTTGACGGACACTCTTTCCGAGTCAATTCCGTTATTTGCTAAAGTTGAAGGAGATACTTTAACGCTTCAGTTTGATGAAGATGAGAGTGGCGTTATTAGTTCAGAAGAAGAGTTGGTGTTGAATCGAGCGCCAATGCCTGTGTACGAGAAACTGTCTAATTAATGGCACTTTTGATAAAACTAATATCGAATATGCAAAACTACAGTTGTACAAGAACTGACGTCGTATATTGGGTGTGATCTTAATTAGCCTAAGCTAGCCTTTAAGGGAGAATCAATCGTTATAAGACTGATTAGAAATGGTGATTCGATAAGTCTTTGAGTACATGTCCTTTAATTGAAACTTTTATTGACATAGACCTAAAAGGCTAGTGACATGCATTTCTTGGTTTGTAACCTTATTATCCAAATTATGCATTTAAAAAAAGGCGCTTGAAGCGCCTTTTTTCTAACAGACTTAAAGCTTAGAAACTACCTCTACAATTCCTGCACATAGCTCTGCAAGTTCTTCATTTGTCATGACATATATCGGCATGACATAAACAAGTTTCCCGAAGGGGCGAACCCAAATGCCATGCTCTACGAACGTTGGTTGGATAACAGTCATATTCACGGGGTCTTTCATTTCGACCACGCCGATAGCGCCAAGAATTCGAACTTCGGCAACTTTGTCTAACTGTCGGCAGGGAGATAGTCCTATTTCTAGCTGTTCAGCGATGTTCTCGGTGACGGCTTCTATGTCATAGCTTGATAATAGCTCTAAGCTTGCGACGGCTGCACTGCAAGCAAGAGGGTTGGCCATGAAGGTGGGTCCATGCATGAAAACGCCCGGCGACTTTGACTGAATCGTTTTTGCAATGTCGCGTGTTGTCATCGTGGCGGCTAGTGTCATGTAGCCCCCAGTCAGTGCTTTACCCATGGTAATAATATCGGGAATGATGTCTGTGTGCTGATAGGCGAACATCTTTCCTGTGCGTCCGAAACCCGTTGCAATTTCATCAAAGATTAAAAGCACGTCGTATTCATCGCAGAGCGTGCGTAAACGGTTTAGGTAATCCGCTGAATAAAAACGCATGCCGCCTGCGCCTTGTACGATCGGCTCAATAATTACGGCTGCGATCTCGCTTTTGTTATCAATTAACAATTGCGTTAGTTCTCCGACATCCTCATCGGTACAAGGTTCGCCAAATGGCGTTTGCGGCGCGGGCGCAAAAAGATTTTTGGCCAGTGTTTTTTCGAACAAGGAGTGCATGCCGTTGACGGGGTCGCATACCGACATCGCGCCAAAAGTATCGCCATGATAGCCATTACGAACAGTTAGAAATCGTTGTTTATCGGGTTTACCTAGACTCGCCCAATATTGAATCGCCATCTTCATCGCCACCTCGACTGACACTGAGCCGGAGTCGGCAAAGAATACCGCGTTTAGGCGGTCGTCATGCACCTCAAGCAGCTTTTCGGTGAGTTCGATAGCGGGGTCATGAGTCAGTCCGCCAAACATCACATGGCTCATATTCTCCAACTGGCTATTTAGCGCTGCATTCATAGCTGGATGGTTATAGCCATGAATGGTGCTCCACCAAGACGACATGCCATCAATAAGCTCTCTTCCATCTTTGAGTTTGATCTTGCAGCCTTTAGCAGAATCGACATGAAATATAGGGAGATCAGAGCCAATCGCGCTGTAAGGATGCCAAATATGTTCTTTGTCGGTCGAGTTATGCGAGCGGATAGTCATGTTAAACCTTGTATTGTTCGAGCTTATCTAGCGTTGCTTGAAAGCTATTTTCAAAAGAACAGTGTAACGTTAATGGCTCGTTGCTTATAGGATGAACCAAGTTGAGATCCGTGGCTGCGAGCATTAGTCGATCACAATTGAGTTCATCGCGAAACAGTCTATTGTGATTGCCTTTTCCATATTTCACGTCACCCGAAATAGGGTGACTGATATGTTTCATATGTCTGCGTAGTTGGTGTTTACGTCCAGTTCTAGGTTTTAGCTCTACCAAACTGTAACGTGAAGTAGGGAAGCGTCCGTCTGATATGGGCAATTCATACCGCTCTACACGGCGCAGTTGTGTTTGTGCGTCTTTCGGCTCTTTCTCATCTGCTTTTGCTTGATCACTTTTGAAGGCAGCGATTTCTTTCAATGGGTGATCGATTTCTAGTTCTTGCGGCGTATACCCGCGGACTACTGCATAGTACGTCTTTTTTATATGCCGCTGTTCGAATTGATCAGATATTTTCTTTGCCGTTTCTGGGTCGAAAGCAAACAGTAGCAATCCTGATGTAGGTTTATCCAGGCGATGAACGGGGTAAACCCAGTGCCCTGTTTGGTTGCGCAAAATACGCATCGTATACCGTGTTTCGCGTTTATCAATGGGAGATTTATGGACGAGCATTCCCGCCGGTTTGTGCGCGGCGATCATATATTCGTCTTGGTAAATGATCTCAAGCGTTTCGGGCTCGTGTTCAGTGTTGTGAGACGATTCGTTCGTATTGTTCATGCAACAGTCTGTTGAAGTAGAAGGCTTAGAGATTTTACCTGTTGTTTGGTACTATCGCGCGCTTAATTTTGCGCAATCATTCATTCTTTTTGTGCATCAATATTTGCTCATTTTTTGGAGTTTTAATGGTGTCTCGTTTTTTGAGCCTAGGTTCGTTGTTAGTTTTGTCTTTCGCTGTATTAGTTGGCTGTTCCTCTAAAGAGGAGAATGCCCCTGAACAAGCACAGCAAATGCCTCCTGCAGTGCCAGTTCAAGTTGCATCAGTAACGGCTTTGACCATGGCAGCGACAAAAATCTATACCGGTCGTTTAGAAGCAGAACAAGAAGTGATTATGACGCCTCAGGTGTCTGGTCAGATTAAACACGTTACTTTTGAAGAGGGCGCGGTGGTTAAGCAAGGTGATGTGTTGTTTGAGATGCATTCTCGTACGCAAGCCGCACGCTACAACGAGTTGAAGGCTGAGCTAGAAAGTGCTCGTGCACAAATTGAACTGGCAAAAAGAGATGTTGAGCGCGCAGTGAGCTTGCGTAAGAAAAACTCACTTTCTCAAGAAGAACTCGATAATCGTCGAACTGAGCTGACAAAATCTATCTCGGACGCGGCTGCATTAGAAGCGGCGGTAGATGGTGCTGCGACCATCTTAAGCTATACGAAAATCAAAGCACCGATTGATGGTCGTGCCTCGAATGCTTTTGTAAAAGAGGGTACTTGGATTACTCAAGGTCGCACCGAGTTGACTGAGCTTGTTTCGACAGATCGTTATCATGCATATTTCGACGTTGATGAGTCGACATATCTCGAGCTTAAAGCACTGAGTGCTAGCAAACTCGATAACGTGGTATTGATGGGTATAGGCACAGCTTTCGAGTTCCCATTCCAAGGATATATCGATTTTGTCGACAACAAAATTGATATCACCACAGGTACAATTCGCCTACGTGCAGTATTCGAAGACAAACAACAAGTACTTACGGCCGGTTTGTTTGTACGTTTGATGGTGCGTGTGGAAGATCCAAAAGAGACTGTGCTAGTTAAAGAAACCGCTATCGCGACTGACTTGAACTCTAAGTACGTTCTAGTGGTTGATGAAAATAATATGTCTCAGTATCGCCCGATTCAAACGGGTCTGCGCTATGGCTCTCTGCGTGCAGTTAGTGGTTTAGCGCCAGATGAAACAATTATTGTTTCAGGATTACAGCGTGTTTTCCCAGGGATGCCTGTTGCGCCTGAGAATGTCAAAATGGTGGACGCTGCTTTCTTGGAAGAGCTGAAGAAAGAGCAAACTGCTCTCGTTAGCCAATAAAGAACGCTTAGGAGTCGCTATGAATTTTTCGCAGTTCTTTATTGTTCGTCCTATTTTCGCAAGCGTTCTGTCGCTTCTGATTTTTATTGCCGGTTTGATTGCAGTATTTCAACTTCCGATTACCGAATATCCTGAAGTTGTTCCACCAACTGTCGTGGTCAATGCAAGCTATCCTGGTGCAAATCCAGAAACGATGGCTGAAACCGTTGCAACGCCTTTAGAGCAAGCCATCAATGGTGTTGAAGGCATGCTGTACATGGCTTCGCAAGCAACATCTGATGGGGCTTTATCTATCACAGTTACGTTTGAGCTAGGAACTAACGTCGATGACGCGCAGGTTANGTAGCGCGAGCGATTCCTCGACTACCGCAAGATGTTCAGCGCTTAGGTGTTACCACAACAAAGTCGTCTCCTGACCTCACGATGGTTGTTCATTTACTATCGCCTGATGATCGTTATGACATGTTGTATCTCTCGAACTTTGCGAAGTTGAAAGTACGCGATGAGTTAGCGCGTTTGGAAGGTGTCGGTAACGCACAGGTCTTTGGGGCAGGTGATTACGCCGTGCGTATTTGGTTGAACCCAGAGAAAGTTGCCGCATTAGGTATGACCACGACCGATGTTATCACCTCTATTCGTGAACAAAATCGCCAAGCAGCAGCGGGTACAATAGGTGCTCAACCAAGCGTTGAAGAGAATCCATTTCAGCTCTTGATCAAAGTGAAGGGGCGTTTAGAAAGCATCGAAGAGTTTGAAGACATCGTTCTTCGTGTTGGTAACAATGGCGCAATCACTCGACTTAAAGATGTTGCGCGTATTGAATTGGGTGCCAATACCTACGCTTTACGTTCGCTATTAGATAACAAGCAAGCAGCGGCAATTGCGATCTTCCAGCGTTCGGGTTCGAATGCAATCCAAATCTCGAATGACGTACGTGCCAGTATGGCGGCGCTCAAAGAAACCTTCCCTGAAGGTATGGATTATAAGATCGTTTATGATCCAACAGTCTTTGTACGCGGCTCTATTGAAGCGGTTGTTCAAACTTTACTAGAAGCGATGTTGCTAGTGGTCATCGTTGTACTGCTGTTCTTGCAAACATGGCGCGCGTCCATTATTCCATTGGTTGCCGTGCCGGTATCACTGGTTGGTACGTTCGCAGTCATGCACTTGTTTGGTTTTTCTTTGAATGCCTTAACCCTGTTTGGCTTGGTATTGGCGATCGGTATCGTGGTCGATGATGCGATCGTTGTTGTCGAAAACGTTGAACGTAATATTGCCTTGGGTAAAAGTTCTATTGAGGCAACCAAACAGGCCATGCGAGAGGTAACCGGACCGATCATCGCTACCTCTTTAGTGTTAAGTGCGGTGTTTATTCCAACGGCATTTATTTCTGGTTTATCAGGTCAGTTCTATAAGCAGTTTGCGCTGACGATAGCGATATCAACCATTATTTCTACCTTCAACTCGTTGACCTTGAGTCCTGCCTTAGCGGCGGCGTTGCTGAAACCGCATGATGCCAAGAAAGATATTCTGTCGCGTATGATCGATTCAGTGTTTGGTCGCTTTGTGTTTGCACCATTCAACAAGTTTTTTGGTGCTCTAACGAATGGCTACACGTCTTTGCTTAAAATCATTGTACGGATGTCGATCATTGTTCTTGCGATTTATGCCGGACTGATGGCTTTAACTAAGCATCAGTTTGAGACGACTCCAACAGGCTTTGTTCCGCAACAAGATAAAATGTATTTGATTGCTTTTGCACAATTACCTGATGCGGCGAGCTTAGATCGAACCGAAGAAGTGATCAAACAAATGTCAGCGATTGCCTTAGAGCACCCTGGCGTTGAATCGTCGGTCGCTTTCCCAGGTTTGTCACCGAATGGATTCTCGATTTCTTCAAATGAAGGGATTGTTTTCGTTGGCTTGAAACCTTTTGATGAGCGGCAAAGTCCTGAGTTAAGTGCAGACGCGATTGCTGGCGCCTTGAATATGCAACTTGGTGTGATTAGTGATGCTTTTGTTGCTATCTTCCCTCCGCCACCAGTACTTGGTTTAGGGACGACAGGTGGGTTTAAAATCCAAATTCAGGACCGAGCGAATTTGGGTTATGAGCAGCTCTTCCAAGAAGCGCAGAAAGTGGTTGGGCAAGCGTGGCAAACGCCAGAGCTGACGCAAACTTTCTCATTCTTCCAAGTGAATGTACCGCAACTTGAGATTGATGTAGACCGTGAAAAGGCGAAGGTACACGGGGTTGCGATCTCCGATATCTTCGATACCTTGCAAGCTTACATGGGCTCGGTGTACGTCAATGACGTGAATTTATTTGGTCGTACTTATCAAGTGAATGTTCAGGCGGATAAGGAATTCCGTGTTGATGAAACGCAGCTTGAGCGTCTGAAAGTTCGTAATCGTAACGGGCAGATGGTGCCATTGTCGTCGTTTGTAACGATCAAGCATGGCGCTGGTCCGAACCGTGTAGGAAAGTATAACGGCTATATTTCGGCGGATATTAACGGTCAGCCGGCACCTGGATATAGCTCTGGTCAGGCGGAAGATGCGATCGTTAAGATTCTGGATCAAACTTTACCAAATGGCATGACTTACGAGTGGACGGACTTGAAATATCAGCAGATTCTAGCTGGTAACACCATGGTCTATATCTTCCCTCTAGTAGTGTTATTGGTGTTCTTGGTCTTGGCCGCACAATACGAATCTTGGTCAATGCCGATGGCGATCATTCTGATCGTTCCAACCGTTCTGTTGTCGTCGATGACGGGCGTTATTATGTGGGGCTTAACGAATAATATCTTCACGCAAATAGGGTTTATCGTGCTGGTCGGCCTCGCCGCGAAGAACGCGATATTGATCGTTGAGTTCGCCAAAGAAAAAGAGGATCAAGGAATGGAACTGCTCGCTGCAACGCTCGAGGCAAGCAAGTTGCGTTTCCGACCGATCCTAATGACCTCTATTGCATTCATTATGGGTGTTGTGCCATTAGTTTTCTCAACAGGCGCTGGTGCAGAAATGCGCGAAGCAATGGGTGTGGCTGTATTTGCGGGCATGATCGGTGTGACGATCTTTGGCTTATTGCTGACACCACTGTTTTACGTGTTAGTGCGTAAGTGGTTTGGAAAGGCTTCTTAATAAATATTGGGGTCAGAGTACTTTTACTCTGACCCCATGAATTAATAAGCTTGTAGCTTGTTTAGAACTCCGCTCCCATAATCTTGTCGACGATTCTGTGGTAACTCTCTGGCAACCATCTGCCAGCCCAATCATAAAAATACGCATCTTTACCGATCAAGATTTTCATTTTCTTGCGTTTAACGCCTTTTAGAATGGTGCTAGCCGCTTGGTCTGGTGTCGTAAACGTTAAGCGATCAAATAGTGACTTTACGTCCTTATGTTCTTGTCCAGCGTTGGTGCCTCTATAGAATCGAGCGCTGTTCACAATGTTCGTTTTGATGCCACCTGGGTGCACTGTAATTGGAGTGACCGGTGTGTTCTTGAGTTCTAAGCGTAAGGCTTCGGTGTATCCTTTAACGGCAAATTTACTGGCGTTATAGGCGCCTTGTGTAGGAATGCCAACAAGACCGAAGACGCTAGAAATATTCACAATAGCGCCGTCGCTAGAGCGTTTTAATAACGGTAGAAAAGACTTTGTGCCGTAGACTACGCCCCAAAAGTTAATGTCCATCAGCCATTCGAAATCTTCGTAGCTTGTGTCTTCAACCGTTTGCATTAAGGCAACACCGGCGTTGTTGATCACGAGATCTGCGCGACCATAGGTGTCCTCGACTTTCTCTGCAAAAGCTTCCATTTGTTCTCGTTTCGATACATCCACGAGCATGGTCATGACATCTTTATGTGGAAGAGAGAGAAGATTCAGGGTCTCATCAAGGGAGGCTTGATTGACGTCTGAGATGGCGAGCAAGGCACCCGCATCGGCAAGTTGAATAGCTAGGGAGCGACCAATGCCAGAACCCGCACCAGTGACAACACATACCTTATTTTTAAAGCTTTTCATGAGAACCCAATGTCTTGTTGTTATTCGTGTCTCCATCCTAGCACCGGCATTCGAGTAGTCACAGCGCGATGGGGATGATCCAATTTACTTATTCGGCCAAGATGATAGGGATCACCAACGAGAAAATTGGTGTTCAACAAAGCCCCATACATTCTCAATTGTGATAGTGGGCTCTCCAACTATTTCTATAGTTCCGTTGAATTTGCCAAAGATTTGATGAAAGTCAGTCGCTAATACAAATAGATTCAACTCTTCGCTATGTTTTCCCTCGGCATCAAAATTTAAATTAATGCTGCCGTCGGAGGATTGAATTTTCCATTGCCCCATTTTGTTATCACGATCATAGAAAAACTGTGTTTGAGGGAGTGCAATACAACGTGTTCCGATCCAGATGCAGTTTTCAGAGAAACCGCTCTCATTGACTCCCCAGCTGATATTCAAACCGAGAGCAGGACGACTGTTTGTTGGTGGTAAGCTAAAGCATGCCCAATTCCAGAATGTGTCTCGGCGCATATAGCCAGCAGAAAAATCGTGGTGCCCATAGCAGTCCAGTTCGCTCAAGTCGAACTCACCAAGCTCACATTTAAGTGTTCCTAGAACGGGAAGTGATGCGGTTTTTTGTGCATAAACCCAACCATTCACCGCACAAGGTGTGCATACTGATTGTGTTTGATAGTCCTTAGGTTCATGCATCCAGGCTTCAATATTAAGCTCGTTACCAAAGGAAATCCCTAAGTGCTTTCTGCGCTCTCCGTTCTCATTCAATGCATACACTTGAGATGCGTGATTCTTTCCTGATTTAAAGGTGCTTTGGTCGTTGTCTGTTCTGCAAGCCATGTTCAGCCCCGCAGCAAGCGGTGACTTGAATTGCCATGTCAGCATTTTTTTATCCGAAGGACGAAAGACGTAAGCGAAGCACGCGCCGATGTATCGAATATCTGCAAAGGCACAACCAAAGATGAGGTCTTTGCCAATAGCACCAAAATACTGAAATTGCTTGTAGGCAAAGTGTTGGCGCAGTGAACCAGCCGGTTTGCCCATAACAGTTCGGTAGTCGAAGTCTTGCCCGTTTAATTGATTCACTGGCTCGCTAAAATGGCCCAGCTCAACTTGGCCTTGATCGTTAATTATTTTTTTTATGGTGCGTTGCATGCCGTGACTAACCCTAGTTTTTGGTTGAGGGACGGCATGGTAGCGTAAATTTAAGTCATTCAGGAAGTGAAGATCGGTATGCAGTGCGTAACTTGTCCACAAATAAGAAAGTTCTTACTTGGTTTGATTTGAGCCATTGTGTAGCATTTTGGCTCTCTACTTACCTTATCGAAGAAGTTTAAAGAATTTATGGCTGTTCTCGCATCTTTATGTCGCTCTGTCCTGTTTGGTGTCTGTTTAGTTCTTTTTGCGAATGGTGCAAATGCTGAATCTAATTCTGAGACTCGCGTTGATACGGGTGCATGGGATTGGGACCTCTTTGATTATTCTGGGTGGACTCCTCGCTATACCTACCTCTACAAAGACAATCTTCTTGGCATTGCGCATTATGGCGGTCTGTCTTATTTCAACAAAGATGGTGCAAATGCAGCTGGCGCGACGTTTCGTTATGGCAAAGGTAAAAAAGGCGAAAAGTATAATATTGCGTATACCAATGGCTCATTTCATTGGGGTGTAGACTTTGGGTTTTCTTGGCACGTCTTAAATGCTGAAAACAATGGGCGTCGAATGGAAGGGATCGAACAACTCGGCTTAGAACTGGGCATTCGCTATCGTATGGTGACGATTGTTGCGACGCATACAGAAGATTATTCTTGGGCTACGTTAGGCTTTTCGCTTAATGGCATGCCATTCTTCGAATACTGACTTTCAGTCTAAAACTTAGGTGTTTGCGAAAAATCGATCGCTTTACTTTGCATCAAGGTTTTGAGTGTAGAAGATTTAAATTCTCGTTGATACAACACGAATACCACGCTTGTTGCCGCAGCCATAAATGCAATCGGGCTAATGAACCAAGCAAGTACTGAAATTGAAAAGTAATACGTTCGTAGGCCCATATTAAAATTATGCGCTGCCATCGACCCCATCTTCGCAAGTCGTTCTGCGAGTACTTTATGTTGTTTGGGGTTTTCTTCACGATAACTAACTGGCGCGCCACCGATCATCACGGTAACAAAGCCATATTGGCGCAAACTCCACGTAAACTTAAAGAAGGCATATACAAACACGACGATCAGAAGTAGGAATTTTAGTTCCCACTCAGCGCGTGTAGCAGGCATCACAAAAGGTAAGTCTTCTAATAAACTAATCGCTTTATCGGTAGAGCCGAGAATGGTGAGAAGACCTGCTAGAATCAGCATTGTGGTTGAGGCGAAAAACGAGACGCTGCGTTCTAGGTTAGCGACGGCTGTGTTATCGGCAACGCGAATATCTCGTTCAAGAAGTTCATTCATCCACTCAAGGCGCGCCAAATACAAAACGCTTGCGAGGCAAGGTGTATCTTTTACCCGGTGGCTTGCATAGATTGAGTAGCCTTTAAAACAGACAAAAAACCAAAATACAGCTATGAGATCCATCCATAGCGAAGAGACAAATTGAGTTAGTGACATAGCAGTCTATTGTGATGACTCGATATATAAATAGTAGAACACACTTTCATTAAGGTACATGTGATCGCTTGATGTGTCAGTCTTTACTCTTGAATTTCCGAGTCAGGATCTAAGTGGATCAATACATCAATATCGATAAACTCGTTTTTCAGGGCGTCTTCTACTTCATCTGCAATCGCATGGGCTTGCATGAGTGAGGTTAAACCGTCCATCACCAAATGCAATTGAACGATTTTAGTTCGGCCTGACTGACGCGTTCGAAGATCATGCACGTCGATAATTTCAGGCGGTTTTTTTGCGATTTCTATGATTCTATCTTGCTCTTCTTCTGATAGCTCGTGGTCAAGTAAATGATGAATGGCTTCGTCGCCGATATCGTACGCAGATTTTAAAATATAAATGCCAATGATCAGTGCGATGATTGGGTCAGCATTGATGATACCTTGTTGATACAAGACCAAACCGACCAAAACCCCAGCATTTGAAAAAAGGTCGGAAGCATAGTGTAAAGAGTCAGCTTTAATTGCTAAGGACCCTGTTTTGTTTGCTACGTAGCGCTGAAACGCGACAAGAACAAAAGTGATGGCAATCGAAGCGCCAACCACAATGCTGCCGATATTTATGGCGTGTAGTTCTGTCGGGTTAACTAATCGCTCAATCGAGAAAACGATCAAAAATAAGGCGGATCCAGATATAAATAATGCCTGACCTAATCCCGCTAAGGATTCTGCCTTGCCGTGGCCAAAACGATGTTCATTATCAGCGGGTGTCATGGCATAGCGTATAGCAAACATATTCAGAAGAGACGCGAGTAGATCAAGGAACGAGTCAACGAGTGAAGCGAGAACACCAACTGAGCCGGTTGAGAACCAAGCAAATATTTTTAGTAATAACAGCGTTACAGCGACACAAACTGACGCATAGCTTGCTAACTTTATGAGTTGGTCGAGTTGGTTCTTTTGTGCGGATGCATCGCTCATAAGCTTCACTATCTAGATCATTCATGTACCGAATAAGTGCGCTATAATAACCGAATCAATGACCTAGGAACATGATTCGTAACGCATAAGGAAAGTTTATGAGTTGGACGCAAAACGCAATACAAACCGTTCTCAGTGAGGCGCAAAGATCTGCTGATACGCACCTGTTTCAACTGCCCATGCCAAAAGACTATGAGGATATTCAGGTATATCTAAAAGATGAGTCAACACATCCTACTGGATCATTAAAACATCGGCTTGCACGCTCTTTGTTTCTTTATGCGCTCTGTAATGGCTATGTGCATGAAAATACCGCTGTAATAGAGGCGTCCTCAGGAAGCACCGCTGTGTCTGAAGCGTATTTTGCTCGCTTACTTGGTTTGAAATTTATCGCAGTGATGCCCGAAACGACTTCTAAACAAAAGCAGCAGCAAATCGAGTTTTATGGCGGTCAATGTCACCTAGTCAAGGGCGGTGATATTTACGGTGAGGCAGAACGTTTAGCTAAGGAGTTAGGTGGTCACTATATGGACCAGTTTACCTATGCTGAACGCGCCACAGACTGGCGAGGTAATAACAATGTCGCTGACTCTATTTTCAATCAGATGCGAAGAGAGCGATACCCTGAGCCTAGTTGGATTGTGGTCAGTGCGGGAACTGGTGGTACGTCAGCGACTATTGGACGCTACATCAAATACCGCGGAGCGTCGACTCAGTTATGTGTCGCAGATCCGAGTCATTCAGTGTTTTACGACAGCTTTATGAGCGGAGATTCTTCTCTCACGTGTTCCTGTCCATCTGCAGTTGAAGGCATTGGACGGCCTCGTGTGGAGCCGTCTTTTGTTCCAAGTGTTATTGATAAGATGATAAAAGTGCCAGACGCTTCGGCCTTTGCGTGCATGCAATTCGTGAGCGACTTACTTGGAATTAGAGTAGGCGGTTCCACAGGTACAAACATGTTTGCGGCATTTCAGTTAGCTGTGCAGATGAAAAAAGAGAATAAAAGTGGCTCAATCGTTACAATGCTGTGTGATCGGGGCGAACGTTATGTCGATACTTATTATAATGCCCAATGGTTGGAGCAACGAGGGTATGCCGAGAGTATGCCTCAAATAAAACAACAGCTTAGCCAATTTTATGACAGTGGTCAGTGGCTCCCGTGAATTTGATTCAGTGATAAGGTAAATAATGGAATTGAGCATGATTTTAAAGATGGGCATTGTTGCCTTTCTTGGATGTGGTTTGGGATATTTCTTTGCTCGATTTCGTGCAAGTAAGTCTGAACAAAGTATGGGCTTAGAAGTAGCAAAGTTAGAAGCGGCACTAGGTTTTTTTGAACAGGAAATTGAGAATCAAAAGACGGTGATCGCACGTCATGAGCGCGAAGCTGATACAAGTCTCGAACGAATTAACGCCTTGTCTGAAGAGTTAGCAACACAGCGTGAGCAATCCTCGCGCGCGACGGTAGAAACGCAACAAATACAAAAACAACTTGATGAATCAAAGCGCGAGAAGAACGAAGCGCTTGTTCGTTGTGAAAACTTAGGCGAGTCTCTTCGCGAAACTGAATCAAAGTTAGACAAGGTAACAGCCAGCTTTGATGAGAAAGAAGCGAGCTTTGCTAGAGAAATCGCTCGGTTCGAAGAGCAAAAAGAAGCACTTAAACTTCAATTCAAAGAGTTGTCGGCTGAGATTTTGGCAACAAACTCGAAGGCCTTACAAGAAGCCAATCAACAGAGTCTTTCGGCGACAATCAACCCTTTCAAAGATTCGATCGATGCTTTTAAGAAAACAGTTCATGACAATCATCGACATGAAAATGAACAGCGCGCAGCATTGCGACAAGAGCTAGAAACGCTAAAAGAACTAAATTTAAAAATTACGACCGAAGCGCATGAGCTGTCAACGGCGTTGCGTGGGCAGAAAAAACTGCAAGGAAATTGGGGTGAGTTAGTACTTGAAAACGTACTAGAGCGTTCCGGTCTAGAACTCGGTAAGGATTATCAACGCGAGGTGTCATTCAACACAGAAGAAGGTCGTTTAAGACCAGACGCTGTGGTTTACCTTCCTCAAGGCAAACATTTAATTGTGGATGCCAAGGTGTCTTTGAATGCCTACACGCGTTATGTGAATTCTGAAGATGAGTCTGAACGCGCAATTGCTTTGAATGAGCATGTGGGGGCGATGCGCGATCGTATCAAAGAACTCGCGGATAAAGACTATTACAAGTTGCCGGGTATGAACTCTCCCGAGATCGTATTTATGTTTGTACCCATCGAGTCAGCGTTTGTTGAGGCGCTTAAAGCGGATGAACAGTTATTCCAAGAAGCGATCGCGAACAATGTATTAGTTGCCACACCGACAACCTTATTGACCAGTTTGAATATCGTGCGTCAGTTGTGGCGCTATGAAGATCAGAATAAACATACTGCAGAGCTCGCGAAAAAAGCCGACGGTGTTTTTAAGAAACTAAACGGCTTCTTGGTGAGCTTTGAAGGTGTAAAGAAAGGTCTAGATCGCGCGCAAGAATCTTATGCCAAGGCAGAAGGGCAACTTCTGAGTGGTAAAGGTAATTTAGTGAAGCAAGTTGGCGACTTTAAGAAATTAGCGCCAGCGATTAAAGCTGAATTGCCAGAGTACTTCTCTGACAAGGCTGACTTAGAAATCGACTTTGTACCTAGCGATGAACAGATTGAAGAGGCTTCCGCTAAACAGGGTTCTTTATCTATTGAATTAGATAGCTAATGGTAGGGATGATTGCCAAGATGACGCGGTGCTTCATAGCGTTAAGCCTCTCATTACTGATTTTAAGTGGGTGTGTTCACTCACCAAAAAAACAAGAGCAGGGGTTTCGGTTTAATTCTGTAGAGGTGTTTAATCAAACGCGTAGCGATATTTTTAATATGAAAATTGAGGTGACCAAGTTTCATCGAAAGTTTGCATGTGGAATTATCTTACGTGATTCGCTTTGTATGAACGGTTTTCATCCTCGTGTGCTGCAAAGTAACGATGTTGTGATTAGCTGGGATCAAGACGGGCAGCATTACGAAATAGGCCCGATTCGTCTACAAATGCCTGAAGATTATAATCCGAACACTACTCATGCCATTCAATTTATATTCATCGATCATCATCGTGTAGAAATGGCATTCCCTGAGTCTCGCTATTAATTGGGACTTTTGTGTCGCGCGCCATGCCTCGTATTAGGGCGCGTTTTACTCTTTTCTACATACTTACATTTCTTCGTATACAGACCTTTTTTGTATTGAACTACGATTTTTTATACAAAATTTTGCATGTGAAAAATCTTCGTCTAGGCTAGGAATATCAACGGCTTACAAGTGTTTCTTGACTGCTTTTATGTGGTGCGGGAGACGTATTTTGCGCACATTGATGGTGCGCTACGTAAAGCCAAAAATCTAGATTGTCTACGTATTAAAGGAGTAGTTATGAACGATCGTAGTTGGATGTTGAACCCCTCAGCCATCACTGCTGCACGCAACTGTATTCACCTCGTGCAGGACGAACTCGGCGTGAAGTTAAAGCTATCTCACCCGCAGTTTATTGAGATGTTACAAGAGTATGCCGAGCTGACTGACTCAGAAGAATTAAACGAGAGCTTAGCGACACTTCTTCAATATGCTGATGGCGATGTGCCTACTTTAAATAGTCAGCAAGACAAGGCTGTTGCCAGACGTGATGCTCGCCCTGCTAAAGCAGCTAGTCAGGCTCAAGCTCAAATGGCTCACAACGCTACAGGACAAGGCGAACTGGTCGAGTACCGTGGAAAATTCTATCCAATGTACAATGCCCAAGGCTTGAAGTTCCAAGGCTTGTATCGCGGTCAGGCTCGATATAGTTAATCACTGAGAGGTCTATGTGGTGCGAGATAATAGTAAGAGCGGTGAGATCGCTTACCGCTCTTTGTACCCTGTTCCACTGATCTAGCTAAGATACTCGGATTGTTGTTCTGACTGCGCTCTTTCGAGTGCGCATTGAAAGGCTTTCAAAGCAGCCTTGTCGTCTCGGTCATCGATGCAATCAATGGGTGCAGAACAGCCGATCATTAAGTTGTCGATATATCCAAAATCCTCGATAGACATGCCGTCTTGTAAGAAATGTGGGAAGTCCTCACTGATTCTTTGCTTGAGCTCACGACTGTCAGAGCTATAGCAGAATACTTTTTTGCCTGCTTTCCGCGCATAGCCAATCTCAAACGCTGTTCCTAAGTCACAACTGGGTCCTCTAAACGGGGTGATATTTGCCATCACAATATGGCATCGGTCAATCATATCGATGTTTGCTTGAAATATGTCTGGGGCAGGATCGGCACGTTTAATCTCGTTATCAAGAGGGAAGAGTGGAGTGAACCCAGCATCGTGACAGAGCTGTTTTTTTATTTCGCCAGAATCATCTTGAAAGAAAACATCTGGGCCAGCTAAATAAATAGTCGAGCGTTCTTGCGTCATTTATTCAAATCGTTGAGAGCGGGTGAACTTATGAGTGTTTACTAAGATAGCGGTTCTGGTCAAACAATCTTACCCACTCGGGATGGTTAAAAATCAAAATACTAATGAGCATGCCGTTGATCGTTGCTTCTGGTGCCGCGATGAGTGGAATAAACACCCAAAATTCATTCGTTATTTGCTCAAAGCTGTAGATGCTTTGACTCCATAGAATAAGCGTCATCATAAGCCCGCTTGTAATCACTGACGCGGCCGCTCCGAGAAAAGCAACTAAGAAGATGAACGAGAAAGGGTGTGTAGACTTGCTGCGGTCGTGTGCGAGCCAAACACAATAGTTTGTGAGTAAGGGGATTAGTACTGATACCAACATGTTGATACCAAAGCCTTCAGGGGACTCAAGCCCCAATACAATGGTTCCTGAGATCGCTAATGCCGCCACCCATATTGCTAGTTGCCACCCCATTAGCAGGTGCACAACTGTAATCAAAAAGAAATGGATTCCTAGACCATCGGAAATGCCAGCTCTTAAGGACCAGATAAACATAAGAGCGACAGTACAAAAGCCAATAACATGCTGAACACGTGTGTCGTGAAATATGGCTTTCCAATGAATAAAGAAAAGTGCGAGCGCTAAGGCTACAAAAGCCAGAATGTTGGTGAACCAAATAAAACCATTACTAAACAAGTCAGCACTGATGTTCATAATGCTAATCCTACTCGCAGACCGATGCTGAAACTGTTACGTTTTATTCAGCAAAGTGTACCACTCTAGATAGCGCGGAGTATTTTCATTGCTCCTCTATTACGATAGCTATCTTCGGATTTGACGGTTTGCTTGCCAATATTGCATCAATAAGAATGTGCCAAAAATAGGCTTAGCAATTAGCGCGATGGCCAATGAGGCCGTGGTGACGAGGGATGCCCCTGTGTGTGATTCCGGCATCAATGCAACGACTTTTCCTAGTAGCAAGACACTAAAATCCCAACTTCCATGAACAAGAATAGGAGGCCATATACTCGCGGTCATGAGTCTGAGCGCGCCAAGCAGAAGCCCTGATGAAAATGCGCTTAGCACTTGATAGCTTGTTTCTACAAACGGTTTACCATGCACCCAGTTTGCATAATGCGCTAAGCCAAATACGAGCGCGGCAAGCGCAACGGCCTTGATCTCACCGAATGTTTGATGGATGCCACTTTGGAGCACACCTCTGAACAAGAGTTCTTCGAACATACCAATCAGAAGTGTCATGAGCGCGAGAAGGGCAAGTTGTTGAACAGGAAAGTTATTAAATAGTGTGTCGGTGAGATCAGCAGATTCGGCCTGAGAAATCGCTGCAAATAAAACTAATCCGGGAAAGCACATGGCTATCCATATATATTTTCTGCGTTCGCTAATACTGCTTCTAGCACCAATGTGTCGCCATTGACTGAAGAAACTGATCACAAGGGCAATACTTGTAACGAGAAAAATCTCAAATGGAAGCTGCTTAATAATCTCAGATGCGTCGTTCAGTCCTTTTCCTTTGCCAAAGGAATGTGAGCTGAATAAACCTGGTACGATCAATATGAGCAAATATATAAATACGATAAAGCCTGCAAATAATGCAGGCTTTTGGTCGTATGCCTTTATGCCTTTCGAACGAAATGATGAGTCAGTGGTAGGCATAGATTAGGTTAATAGAGTTCGTAGAGATTAGTTGGACGTCTCTTCCCACTCTCTTGGAGATGGAAGCAATATATAAATGGCGGCGATTAAGATGAATGTCGCAAAGGTGTAAGCTTTCATTTGGCCATTCCATTGATTTGCCCACATTTGAAACCATTCAGCGCCGACAACACCGAACCCAAAATACCATACCAATACTGCGATAGTTGCACTCAACACAAATAATGCTTGTCCTGTATGGAACTG
Source organism: Oleiphilus sp. HI0066 (assembly GCF_001635725.1). Lineage (NCBI taxonomy): Bacteria > Pseudomonadati > Pseudomonadota > Gammaproteobacteria > Oceanospirillales > Oleiphilaceae > Oleiphilus > Oleiphilus sp. HI0066. The sequence goes on along the minus strand of NZ_LWFH01000886.1, from coordinate 937 downwards.
AGAACCACCATGGTTGGTATTCTTTAGCATCAGAAAAGCGGCTGCCACGCCTAATATTCCAGCGCTCAGTTCTGCAGCAATAATGGCCCAATAGCCAAGTGTTTTTAAGGTGCTTGACTCGATGGCGCGAGATTTAAGTTCCTCGCCGGCAAACCAAGCTTCCATTGTATCCATGGATAAGACGTGTTCGACAAACTGATAGTTGGTGTTGTAATCGACAATATTGTTATAGCCGACCAAGAAACAAAATATTCCAATAGCCGCGGCAACACAGCCTTTAGATAAACGATGGATTTTGTGTAGCATGAAAATTCACCTATTCTCTGTTGATTGGCGCTAAGTATAGAAAGGAATTTCGACTTTGCTGAATCGATAGCAGTGCTCTGTATAAGTTTCTGGATTAATAATGCTCATCATTATGCTGTAGATTATCGAGATAAATCTGTCATCATCACAGGTAATGTTAAGATTGAGGTTCGACTTTTGAGTGTTGTGAATCCTCACTCTACGATTATTCAGCTAGTAAGATGGAATCTTAATGCGACAGCTAATCGATAAAATTTCTTTCTTTTACGGACTTATCGCCCTCAGTGTTCTCTGGTTAGTGCTTGCCTTTTTTATGGGTGATGAAACTCTCGATGCGCCCAGCATAGTAAGCTCTCCTGTCCCAGACTTCTCCAGCTATAAGAATGTAAAAGAAAAGAAAGACGCGTTTTTTTCTTACTTCTTACCTATTGTGGAACAAGAAAATGTTCGTTTGGAAAAACTACGTAGCGATATTCAAACCGAAAAGAGTCAAACAGAGCTTGAGCAGCTTGCCAAAAAATACCGCTTAGAGATTAGCTCTCCGATTACTGCGCCAGAGAAAGAGCAATTGCTGTCTCGGATCGATCAAATTCCCTCATCGTTAGTGTTAGCGCAAGCAGCGATTGAATCC
>NZ_LWFH01000885.1:0-291 GCF_001635725.1 Oleiphilus sp. HI0066 | reverse complement strand
GGTCCACTTCTAGCTGGCCTTGGTTTACTTCTTATTATTGCTTTGGATTACCGCAAAATTACTGGTTCTATTGTAGTCAGCATGCTGGCGATCTCTATCGTTTCTTCGATTCTAGGTATTACTACATTCAGTGGCATTGTCGGTGAGCCTCACTCAATGTCTGAGCTTTTCTTCGCGCTAGACTTTAGCCGTGTACTAGAAGCAACAATGATCTCTGTAATTTTGGCGTTCGTCTTCGTCGACTTGTTCGATACTTCAGGTACTTTGATGGCGACAGCTTCTAAAGCAGGT
>NZ_LWFH01000884.1:0-242 GCF_001635725.1 Oleiphilus sp. HI0066 | reverse complement strand
TTAGCCCTGCGATGACTGTGCATGTGGATGAAGAAACAGGCAAACAAATATTTCTCATCCAAGCGCATAACGATACGCACTTTAAAAATTTGCCATTGCTGGAGAAGGGGGCGTCGCTTCATCTCCAATCGCTAGAGTATGAGCAAGATTTTTCTGTGCAACATACCAAGCACGTAGATTCGCCAGTCCTGCAATTAAATCATGCGTTGGAGAGAGATCGTTTGATCCTCTCTACGTGTGAT
>NZ_LWFH01000883.1:0-268 GCF_001635725.1 Oleiphilus sp. HI0066 | reverse complement strand
CTACCGTATCGACTATTGCTTGAGTTTGAGGGTCGATCTCTAAGTTTACTATGTCCCCTTCGGACATCGTTCCAAAGGTCGTCATATTAAGCGTTTCAGGTATCAAATAGACGCTAAACTGATCCGTTACTCCTGATCCAATAGTTAAACTACATCCATTAAGGCCAACGAAACCTTTTGGCAAAACGTATTTTTGTAGCTTATCTGAGATGCTAAATACTAGCTCGCAATTGGTTTCCGTTTCTATGCGCTTAACAAGAGTGACTGT
>NZ_LWFH01000882.1:0-523 GCF_001635725.1 Oleiphilus sp. HI0066 | reverse complement strand
GCGTGCATCTTCAGACTGGTCTAATGTTTCGTGAACAAGCAAAGCACCACCAGCAAGTCGCGCAGGCGCTTTGTTAAAGGTTAAGAAATAGAACAAGATGTTATCCATTTCTTTAAAGCTTCCCTCTGGGTTATGGAAGTTAAAGAAAACCTCTTGTTGCTTGGTTATAGGCGTGAATCGGCCATCTCTTTGAACGGCAACCTCTGTGTAGCGACCTTCAAGAAAAATACCGCGCCAACGTGTTAAATGGTTCCAGATCGCTTGCAAAGCTTTGTCTTGATTGCTGCCATGAAGTATTGGAAATGGGATGCCACCGTATGCGTCATTAATTCCCACACCGCCCTTTGACAAGGTAGCGGTCGTCGCATTTTCTTTCGTATTTTGATTTACCCAATCCGGCATAGCATGTGTGCGTCGAGTTGGGTAAACATCCATTGAAAAGCTATTTGGATAAGCTTCCATCAAGGCGTATTGCCCTGGAGTCATATATTTCTCAAAGCCTGGATAGTTGCTTTTATCAATG
>NZ_LWFH01000881.1:0-670 GCF_001635725.1 Oleiphilus sp. HI0066 | reverse complement strand
ATACTGCTACCAAGTCGCGGGCACCGTTGGTATTTTGATGTGCGACGTCATGCGAATTAACAATGAACAAGCCTTGCATCATGCGGTTCACCTCGGCATTGCCTTACAGCTCACCAATATCGCGCGGGATGTCGGCGAAGACGCAAGCATAGGCCGATGCTACATACCAAAGGATTGGACAGACCAATTAAGCGCTTGCGAGCTTGTACAACGCAAAACACCGACGAGCGAACTCGCCACTGCCAGCAAACGACTCTTAACACTGGCCGATCACTACTATAAAAGCGGTCTGTTCGGCATAGCATATTTACCTCCACGCGCCGGTTTCGCCATTCAGCTAGCTGCACATGTATACCGAGATATTGGTCGCGATCTGCAACGTCATCGCTATAACAATCTCAGCTACCGTGCGCACAGTTCGCTCACGAGAAAACTGTGGCTCACATTGGTCATGTTGAGCGGCCGCGAAGAGCGATTACTGCAAAATATACCAGAGCCGACCAAACCCAACTATCCCTTATTCCAGCTAAACAGTTATGCCTACTAAAACGCTGCTCCAAGAAACGCAAGACCTACTGATTGTTGGGGCAGGGTGCAGTGGTTTATCGCTAGCAAGGGAGTTGGCATTACGCGGCTATCGGGGCAAGGTGGTGTTACTGGATCAACGAAC
>NZ_LWFH01000880.1:0-297 GCF_001635725.1 Oleiphilus sp. HI0066 | reverse complement strand
CCGATCGCTAATAAGGGTGATCGGAAGCGTCTTCCTCCTGGGAATTGAATATGACTGATCTTCTCAAACCATGCGATACGGTTTGATTCCCCACTAATTGCTTCTGCAATCACTTTGCCGGCCATGTGTGTCACGTTGACGCCATGACCTGAATACGCTTGCGCAAAGTATACGTTCTCTTTTAAACGACCAACCTGAGGGAATCTGTTTGCGCCAATCCCGATCATTCCACCCCAAGCATAATCAATCGCGACGTCTTTTAAGAAAGGAAATACTTTGTCCATGTTAGGGCGCAAA
>NZ_LWFH01000879.1:0-339 GCF_001635725.1 Oleiphilus sp. HI0066 | reverse complement strand
GTTGAATAAAGTTGAGAAGTATACTTCGGAATCCGATTACCACGGCGCTGGAATGATGCAGCATGACCATGATATTGGTCTTGTGCTCGATTGGCTGGACGAGCAAGGTCTCGCAGAGAATACCATCGTTGTTTACTCTACAGACAATGGCCCTGAGCATAGCTCATGGCCTCATGGCGCCACCACACCCTTTAGAGGTGAAAAGATGACGACATACGAGGGTGGCGTGCGTGTGCCAACAATGGTTCGCTGGCCGAATAAAATCAAAGCCGGTACCAAGCTAAATGGTATTCAAGCGCATCAAGATTTATTTACCACTCTAGCTACGGCCGGCGGTGT
>NZ_LWFH01000878.1:0-282 GCF_001635725.1 Oleiphilus sp. HI0066 | reverse complement strand
TAGAAACCCAGTTTTCATTGCTAGACATCATTTTCTCTCTTATATCATTCGTTCTTAATTCGTTAGAGGCTTATGTATTAAGCCAAAGCATCTTCAGCAAGGGCTTTATCCGTCGCAATCAGATCACCTGATTGTTTTTCTTGCTCTGTTGCTGGACGAATTTGATCTCTTTCTTGAACAAATACGATGTTAGGATCAGTCGCATCAGCCGCGTTTACGAACTGACGGAAGCGCTTACGCGACTCTTCATTTTCAACTGCCGTTTTCCACTCACACTGATAG
>NZ_LWFH01000877.1:0-458 GCF_001635725.1 Oleiphilus sp. HI0066 | reverse complement strand
ATAATACTTGGATCACCGACACGTTTCGCATTACTACGACTAAAGCGGTTTAACCAGACGCCAAGCCCATTGAAACCATAAACGGGTTCTAAATCCGTGCGCTGAGAGGCCGGTAAGATATTCTTATTGATGTTGTCGAGTATGAGTGGCTCTGAGTTTGGTGTTGGGTAGTATGCCAATACCATGTGCGCTTGATTAAGCTCTAGAGCCTTTACATAAGAGATTTGAAGTTTGCTTTCGTCAACACCCGCGAATAGCAAAGTAAAGAACTTAGCGATCGCGTAGTCTTCACAGTCTCCGGCATTTTTAGCTAGTAACTCTACAGGGGTCGCCCAGTAGTCGGTGTCTCCCCATAGTTCGATATCGTCTATAAACGCCGCTTGGTTGAAGAAATCGTTAACTTGTTTTAGCTGTGCTAGCTCGACATCTTGTGTGTACGACTGTTTAAGGTCCCAAGC
>NZ_LWFH01000876.1:0-3420 GCF_001635725.1 Oleiphilus sp. HI0066 | reverse complement strand
CCGCATGCACTTTCTTCACGGCTTTAATCATTTCACTGATGTGGCTATTCTTCGATACATAAGCGGAAGCCCCAGAATCAAGGACTCTTTGTGCTGAAGGGGAATCTGTCAATGCAGAGACGACGACAACCTTGATGTCATCACTGACTTTCTTAATACGTCGCGTGGCTTCAATGCCCCCTATACCGGGCATTTTGATATCCATAAGCACAACATCTGGCTTATGTGATTGAGCTGAGTCGATGGCGTTTTCACCTGAGTCAGATTCACCAATCACATTTATGGATACGTCATCCTGCAACATACGTGAGATCCCTGCGCGAATAAGATCGTGGTCATCAACCACTAATACGTCTATCACTTGACACCTCGCACTATGTTATCGCTAAGACACATAACAGTAAGTTCGTCGTTTACATTATTTTTCACTTATAAGCGAAGTGTATGACCTTTCCTGAAAAATGTGAAACCTTTGCTTCAAAAGCCTCCTACCAAGCACTTTTTTTTAGAAGTATTTCACGAGTTCAAATTGCACATGATCCTCACTTTGCAAAAATCTCGTTTTCTGCGAGGAGTCGGTCGCTGCATTAAGGATATCCATTGGATCAGTGGTCAAATGAGGTTTCCCGTCAAAGACCCAAGCATTTACAAAAAGCTTTACATCGCTTGTGAGGCGCTGGCTTGCCTCAAGTGAGTAGATACGTTCATGAGTTTTGTGATCAAGAATACCGCCCAATAGTATTTCGGAAGAGTCTTCATCATTAAACGCATAACGCCATCCAACAAACACGTCTTGCTCAAACGTTATGCGACTATCACTCTTACGATCATCGTATAAATATTCAGCAATCCAACCCAAATCTGCATAACTATCAAAGATCCCAACCTGCGTGTATTCAAATCCTGCCACGGCGGCAGAGTAACGAGAGTCGATTCCTTTCGTTGAAATACCTTCGAACTTTAGTAACCATGACTCATAAATATACTGGAGTTCCAAACCCGTTTGATCGATCTGTTCATAAAATGGAACAAAAGCAGAAGGCGTCATCGGGTTATTCGGCGCCAATATTGGCGTTCGCCCAGTACCAGAAAAATGAGAAATCGCGAAATCAAGATCGTCGATGTAATGCGAATAACGTGCGGCAAAGTCTTGATGATTCTCTTCAGCGCCTGATTCGTACTGTGCATGATCCAATTCAATTGGCAGGGGCAAACTCAAACGCCCTTCTATATCATTAAAAGTACGCTCTCTAAAATAGGGCAACCAAAACAAATCGATCGTCCCCCAATCATATTCTGAAGAGAACTGCACCATCGGTTGACCAAGCTTATCCTCACCATCGACTGACTCTACACCATCAGTCTGGTTTACAATATCGACTAGATGCAGCGACTCAGTAACACCCCAAAACACTTTGCTTACGCCCGCTTTTAGCGACCAATTGCTTCCTATGTATGTATACGCAGCTTCTCTCAAATCAGCATGACTGCGCTCGTCGTCATTCCTGTCATAACGTCCAAAAAGTAATACTTCGTAATCACCGCCAAGGACTTCTCCATCGTAGCCCAGCTCTAAACGCCCAGAGGTTTGACTCTTATCTTGTCCATATAATCCAGATTCCGAAAAGCCTCGCCATTCGACACCTAATTCAGCTTCAAAAGAAGAAAACGCAACGCTAGGAAAAAAAGCTGAAACGAAGGCAATTCTGCGCAAAACCATGGACACCACCAAACTTGTTATTATTGGGCGAATTCTGCCCGCAATTGCGATCTGCGAATAGAGCAAGTCTTGGAAAAGATTTATCCATAAACTTTACAAACAAAAAAACACTGTATACATTTACAGATACTGGATATAAAAACAGATAACCCAATTGCGGTAATTGACATGGAAAAACTCACCAAACGACAAAGCGAAGTGCTCGCTCTGATAAAAACCTACGTAGATGAAACAGGTTATCCACCAACACGTGCAGAAATCGCAAATGCTCTCGGCTTTCGATCTCCGAACGCTGCAGAAGACCACATCAAAGCACTTGCAAAAAAAGGCGCTATCGAGATTGTTCCAGGTGCTAGTCGCGGCATTCGACTACCTCAAGATGAGTCGGCGAATGATGGCCTACCTATTGTTGGCCAAGTAGCTGCAGGTAATCCGATTCTAGGTGAAGAGAACATCGAAGATTACTGCACCCTGCAACCCGAATTCTTCAATCCCTCAGCTGACTACCTCTTACGCGTAAGAGGTATGAGTATGAAGGACATAGGGATACTCGATGGCGACTTATTAGCTGTACATAAAACTGAGCAAGCTAAAAATGGCCAAGTCGTTGTTGCGAGAATTGAAGATGAAGTGACCGTAAAACGCTTTTTCAAAAACAAACATACTGTAGAACTGCATGCTGAGAATGAAGAATTTCAACCAATCGTTGTTGATCTGAAAGAACAGCATCTCGCAATTGAAGGTTTAGCCGTTGGCGTTATCAGAAAGGATACAATCCAATGAATGAAGCATACATCCAACAAGATCTAGGTTTTAACGACAAGGCACTTAATACTTCGTTTATTGAAATAGACGCTCCAAATAGCGCAAAAAAAGAAGCGAACGTAACAGAGATTATTATCGCGAAGTCAAAAGCAGATAGTGTTCAAATGCTATTGCCTATGCTTACAAAGCTGAATCAAGAACAACGCTGGCTCGCATTAATAGATCCGCCTAGCGAACTACTGCATCGATGGAAATCTGAACGAAAAACAGATCTCAATGAAATAATCGTTCTTCGATCAAACAAGCAAATATCCGGTGATGCGCTATGTCAAAAAGCTTTAGCAATGGGTACCTGCCATGCAGCTATTTTATGGACAAAAGGCATCAACAACGAGTTTTTTGAACAGCTTGAACGCGCATCGATTGAGGGTGATAGTCACGGAATTCTAGTCAGAAGTAGATAGAAAACATGACAAACTAGATATTACATATAGAGATAAAGCGCACTATGGATAATTTACTGTGCGCTCAAAAAATGGGTTGAGTTTAATGTACTGTTGAAGGGACTTCTTCTTTTTGCTGCGCTTCGTATGCAGCTTTTGACTTTACGCTTGCGGTTTGAACACCGGCACCGATCATCGCTTTTGCAACTTCTACAGAATGCTCACGCAAGTACTCACTAACTTCCTCAGAAAACTGGATCGTTACTAATGCACCTTCTTCATCGATTCGTTTTAAAACAAATTCACCATCGTCTTGCTGAACAATCTCTAAGAAAGAACTATCTGCAGTACTCACACTTACTCCACAAATCTATTTTCATTAACGATGAATGGTATCACAGGGAGACATAGGCTCTCTATGCTCTGAGAGGATCAAAGCGTCATTAAATATAAAATTTATTAAATTGAAAGAAATAACAATATTTCTTCTTC
>NZ_LWFH01000875.1:0-462 GCF_001635725.1 Oleiphilus sp. HI0066 | reverse complement strand
TTGTTCTGACGTTTTTCCTCTACAAGCGCCAACTATGTGCTGCGATTTGTTTGGTCGTATATTTGGTACTTAACGAAGTTATCAAGTATATAGACCTAGATAAGATCCCTTCATTATTCACAGTGCTCAAGATCCTGTTGTTTATTGGTGCTGCTCGTAGTGTTTACTTCATTGGCAAGCATAGGGGCGAGCCGAAGGACGGATCTTCGCAACAAAACAAGTCCGATGCTGATCTGATTTGAATGAAAAGCGGACTTCGACTTGTATTGATCTGAGGATAAAAGGAAATTATGCGCAATGAGTGAAAGTGTTAGCTCACCTAAACCTGCCAATGACCATGGCAAAGTTTGCCCGAAGTGTTACGAGGTTGTTGATTGGAAGGTGATACTCCGTCCTAGACTTCTGCCAAACAGGTTGCGATGCTCCAATTGTGCTTCTTCACTACATTATGAAAATAATTGG
>NZ_LWFH01000874.1:0-300 GCF_001635725.1 Oleiphilus sp. HI0066 | reverse complement strand
GTTCCTTCACCAACAGCTGCAGCCCTTCACGCAATTCACTACCATCAAGTAGATGTATTTGCGGTACAAAACGAGCTTAAGTCTCGTGAGCACGCAAACGTAGATGACATTCTTACTATCCCGCTTATGACGGCTGAGCAAAGAGCTGCGCTTACTGAAGGTGAAATCCAGAAAGAACTCGACAACAACTGTCAGGGTATTTTGGGTTACGTTGTACGTTGGGTTGATCAAGGTGTTGGTTGTTCTAAAGTTCCAGATATCAACAACGTTGGTTTGATGGAAGACCGTGCAACATTGCGT
>NZ_LWFH01000873.1:0-317 GCF_001635725.1 Oleiphilus sp. HI0066 | reverse complement strand
GGTCGTTTTGAATTGTCAGCAGACAGCTTCAAACTCGAACTTGTTCCTTCACGTTTGCGTGGCGAAATCGCAACGTTTGACATCAAAGATCCTGACGGTGAAGTGATTGTTGAAGAAGGGCGTCGAGTTAACGCCAAGCAAATTCGTAAGCTTGAGAAATTAGGCGGCGCGCTTGAAGTTCCTAAAGAATACCTATACGGCAAGGTATTAGCGAAAGATATCATCAATGAAGATACTGGTGAGCTAGTTGCTAGCTGTAATACAGAAATTACAGAAGAAGTCGTTGATGCATTAGTTGCGGCGGGTATCGAAAGCAT
>NZ_LWFH01000872.1:0-423 GCF_001635725.1 Oleiphilus sp. HI0066 | reverse complement strand
TTGGGCGTGAACAAAGCTAGGCACTGTATTTTCAGGAAGTTCTGCGCGTGCGCCCCGATGTCCAATGATATACGTCATGGTTTTGCTACATGCTTTGCTTCTGTGAACCTAGCGTGATCAAGATAAACGAGTTCGGCCACTCGGCGAATAATGTGCTCTTCGTATTTGTCTATTGATCCATCAGCATAAGCTATTTTCCATAAGCCAACGATGAGAGCGAATTTGTCTTTCTCTTGCAGATGCTCGTGAATGGTTGAGGTAAATTGGTGCAAAGAAGTTGAGTCATGCGCTGATTGCTCAGCATCTTTGATGATATCTGAAATGGTTGCATCGTCTAGGCTAAAAAGTTCTTTGCCAAGCTCTTTGATTGTGATTCGTTCATTTTCATCAAAGTCATTGTCGATATTAGCGATGATACACATT
>NZ_LWFH01000871.1:0-270 GCF_001635725.1 Oleiphilus sp. HI0066 | reverse complement strand
AAGATTAGTTCTGTCGTTGACAGCCTACCCTCACTTCAAGCAGTCATTAGTTTTAACCCTATTGATCGCGACACATCCCATATCCTGACACTCAATACTGCTAAGCACTTAGATTGGATTAATGCGATTAAGAGTAACGACAAGATCAAACTTCATTTTGAAGAAGTCGATTTTAACGACCCGCTTTATATCCTTTATTCATCAGGCACAACTGGAAAGCCTAAATGCATTGTTCATGGAGTGGGCGGAACCTTACTTCAACACATCAAG
>NZ_LWFH01000870.1:0-403 GCF_001635725.1 Oleiphilus sp. HI0066 | reverse complement strand
GTTGTTGTACTAAAACGAAAATTTGTTTTAGAAACGGTAGTGCGAAAATGCTTTGTTCGCTTCCGCCATACGGTGTACGTCTTCACGCTTCTTAACCGCTGCACCTTTACCTTCCGCAGCATCAAGAATTTCACCTGCAAGACGTAGAGCCATAGACTTCTCACCACGCTTACGTGAGTACTCTACTAACCAACGCATTGCCAACGCCATTTGGCGAGCCGGACGAACTTCGACTGGAACTTGATAGGTTGCACCACCAACACGACGCGACTTAACCTCAACCATTGGCTGAATCGACTCTAGTGCTTTATCGAAAAGCTCCATAGCGTCTTGATTAGATTTGCTAGCTACTGTGTCTAGCGCATCGTATACAATTTTTTCTGCCACTGCTTTTTTACCATGA
>NZ_LWFH01000869.1:0-699 GCF_001635725.1 Oleiphilus sp. HI0066 | reverse complement strand
CTTTCACTTCAGACAAGTGCAGTAAAACACCTTGTTCGAATAATTTCTTATTAAGGTTCTCGAGCATGGTTAACGCACTATAGTCAACTTCGTTTACCGCGCTGCATTGAATAATTACATGGGCAATTTGATCGCGCTTGTATAGCTCATTAAGAACGTATGCTTGCAACATCTCAGCGTTTGCAAAAAACAAACTTTCATCCTGCCTCACACTCAGCACTCTGAGACAAGTCGTCACATCAAATCGCTTTACGTTCCTAAAGTGCTCTGTTCCCTCTAATAACCCAACCTCTGCAATGTGCGGTTTAGACGTCCTGTATAAGTGAAGACATAAGGAAATAATTACACCCGAAATAACACCAGCCTCAACGCCCGAAGTAAGCGTGATAACCACGGTCGCTGCTACAGCAAGAAAATCACTTTTTGAATAGAGCCACGTACGTTTAAACACCACAAACTCCATCAACCCAATAACAGCAACAATGATCAACGAGGCCAAAACAACTTTTGGGAGGTAATAGATATAGGGCGTTAAAAACAGTGCCGCCAACGCAACACCAAGTGCTACATATAGGTTAGATAACTTAGTCGCTGCGCCGGCCTCAAAATTCACGGCAGATCGTGAAAACCCTCCGGTAACTGGCATTCCTCCGGATAGGCCAGATGCAATATTTGACGCTCCGAGTCCAATAAGCTCAC
>NZ_LWFH01000868.1:0-363 GCF_001635725.1 Oleiphilus sp. HI0066 | reverse complement strand
AAGGTTTAGATCAGTTAAGTCGTGAAGCTAGTAAATTTCTAGAAGAGGTAAAAGGCTGCAGGCCAAACACAAAACTGTAATTTCACATTCAGTCAGTTGCTCAAAAATGAATGCCACAAGTCGCTTTTATAATGTCGGCTTTATCACAATATCCGATGAAGGTTTTCAGTTTTAGTTCCGACCGCTTTTGTCTAGCAGCAGAAGTTTTAAGCGATGAAAGCATGACTTACTTTTCATGCATTTTGCTAGCGCTGAGTCTCGATTTAGTGCAGTTAATTCTCTTCTTGCAGCTTATAATGTTGATCCTTTAGAGCCCATATTTGAGTTCAATAATGCTTAGAAAAAACCAAGAATTCCTTACAA
>NZ_LWFH01000867.1:0-649 GCF_001635725.1 Oleiphilus sp. HI0066 | reverse complement strand
GACTGCGAATGGCATTAGCTGTGATCGTAGGGCTACTTCTATTGGCGATTTTACGTGTACGCATTGTATGGACAACACATTCTATCGCGACATATTCATATGCTCAGTTAGGTATCGCAGGAGCAATGCTTTGTGTGTATAGCGCTGCTCAGTATATTCCGTCCGGTTTGATATCGGTATTGTTTGCCTTATCGCCAATGATATCGGCTATTTTTGCCTTTTTTATGCTTGGTGAAGACAACTTTCAGAAGCACAAAATCATCGCATTTATAATGGCCTTGTTTGGTCTAATTCTTGTTTCTGTTGATACGATTTCGTTATCACAAAACGGATTGTTGGGGATTGCCTTATTGCTTAGCGGAGTGGTTCTCTACAGCTATAGCGGAGTGAAGGTCCAAAAGATTGGATTTAAAGGCCATCCCTTATCCACGACAGTTGCAAGTTTATTGGTGTCTTTGCCTCTGTTCTTTATCGCTTGGCTACTTCTGGATGGTGATTTACCGATGTTTGATATTAATAGTCGTTCGGTTCACGCGATCATTTACTTGGCTATTTTTGGTTCATTGCTTGGCTTTTGCGCTTACNTTTACTTGTTGAAAGAGGCTGGTGCGTCTTCTGTGGCAATGATGACATTACTTACACCTGCGCT
>NZ_LWFH01000866.1:0-380 GCF_001635725.1 Oleiphilus sp. HI0066 | reverse complement strand
ACACTTGTGCCGCCTCCACAAGGAATCACAACAATATCGTTGTCGTAGGCAAAACTAAGAAGTTCTGCTATCTCATCTTTTATCTCAGGGAAAGCCACACCATCTGGGAAGAATTCAAACTGACCACTGCGCATCGCCAACCAATCAGGAAGACTTTGACCACGAGCGTGACGCACACGAACATCCGGATCTGTATTAATCAATCGATGGTCAGGCAATCGAGATGACGGCACTTGTGCCAATACTGAATCGAGACTTGCATCAGCAAGAGGGGTAGCTTGACCAACATGCTCTAGCAAAAATGCATCCCCAGATTCTGGTAAATCCATTTTGTTTGCTTCATCACCCCAACCATTCCAACGTCGCATTTTTTCACCTAC
>NZ_LWFH01000865.1:0-1354 GCF_001635725.1 Oleiphilus sp. HI0066 | reverse complement strand
AGATGCAAAGAGAAAAAGATTGAGTTGAAGTAGCGCAAACGACACCGTTCACGCTACTTTTATCAGATGTATTACTGCGCTTCTTGCTGCGCTTTAATCGCCGCGACTTTCTTATCACGATTTTGAGCAATAGCTTCAGTTGCTTCACTACCAATATGGCCTTGGCCACGTGCGCGCGCTAAGTCAATCTGTTTTTGACGTTCTTCGAATCGTTTGATCTGGCTAGGCGTGTGTTTGCCAAAACACTTAGGACAACTCACACCTTTTTTGTAGTGTTCGTGTTCCATATCTTCGGCAGTAATTGGAAGTCGACATGCGTGGCACTGATCATAAGCGCTTTTGTTTAGATCATGATCAACCGCAACACGATTATCAAACACGAAGCAATCGCCTTCCCACATCGTATCTTCTTTAGGGACTTCTTCCAGATATTTAAGGATGCCACCCTCTAGATGATAAACCTCATCAAAGCCCTTTTCTTTTAGGAAAGCTGTCGATTTTTCGCAACGAATGCCGCCCGTACAGAACATAGCGACTTTTTTATGCTTAGCAGGATCTAAATGTTCATCAACATAAGCCGGGAATTCTCTAAAGGTATCAGTTTTAGGGTTTACGGCACCCTCAAACGTACCAATCTCATACTCATAATCATTACGCGTATCAATCAGTACAACTTCAGGATTAGAAATAAGCGCATTCCAGTCTTTAGGTTTGACGTATGTGCCAACAACTTTTTTAGGATCGATACCCTCTACCCCCATCGTGACAATTTCTTTTTTAAGTTTCACCTTGGTGCGGTAAAACGGTTGAGATTCATCAAACGAAAGCTTGTAATCAATATCTGCAAACTCGGGGATAGCTTTAAACCAAGTTAATAAGGTTTCAATGGATGCTTCGGTGCCAGATACCGTGCCGTTGATTCCCTCGCTTGCTAGCAATAATGTACCGCGTACATCGTTTTCTAGCATTTTATCTAGTAAGGGCTGGCGAAGTTCTTTGTAGTTTGGCAAGTCGACGAATCGATACATGGCACATACGGTGATGTCAGACATATACATGTTCCTGTGTTCAGCGACCAGAACGTAAAACTGGCGCGTTTAATAAGAGCGGCGCATTATAACGGCATATTGTGCAATTGGTAGTCAGCGAGCACCAAGCTCGCCATTTACAACAAACACCCATACACTATATATGGTTATAAAAGGCTAACCATTCCTACTACTTTTTAATCCAATTTGGTGCACGGCAGTGCCCACTTAACGTCTAAGCCGCACCAAAATAAGCCCTACAAAAGTCAATAAATATTTAAGGTTTTTTCATCAAAAAAAGACACAAGAGAATCTTCACATACCAC
>NZ_LWFH01000864.1:0-353 GCF_001635725.1 Oleiphilus sp. HI0066 | reverse complement strand
AACTATGAGTTCCTGCTCGCGGCAGGTAATGCCGGTGTTGAAGCCGCAACTAATCAGGTGATTGAAAAAGCGAAAACTGTGATGCTGCTTTCTGTTTATGCAGTGGTCAGTTTCTTGTGTTTGATTACCTTCCGTTCGATTGCGGCAGTAGTGTGTATCATCACTCCTCTAGCCTTAACGTCAGTTCTGTGTGAGGCGCTAATGGCGCAATTAGGCATTGGTGTGAAGGTGGCAACTTTGCCAGTTATTGCGCTTGGTGTGGGTATTGGTATCGATTATGGGATCTATATTTACAGCCAGCTAGAGACTAAGTTGAAAGAAGGCTTGGTTTTGCAGGAGGCTTATTTCCAAAC
>NZ_LWFH01000863.1:0-806 GCF_001635725.1 Oleiphilus sp. HI0066 | reverse complement strand
GCAGCATGCATAAGTTATAGCCAAGTGCCCAGCAAATATTTTGAATAATGACTGTTCTTGTTCTGCGTGAATACTGGAAAGCGTCAGCCAGTGATACGAGGTGCTCGTTTAACAAAATGGCATCCGCATTGAGCTTAGTTAAGTCACTCGCTCCGCCCATTGCAATAGATAGGTTTGCGCGAGACAAAACGGGAAGATCGTTGATGCCGTCGCCGACCATCGCCACTTTTCTTCCTTCAGATTGCAGCGACTCAACGTAGTTCAGCTTTTGTTCAGGCGATTGCTCAGCTAAGAACGATTCGATACTCAATGTGTCGGCGACATGTTTCACTGAATGATGCTGGTCGCCACTTAAAATATGCACGGTTTTGCCCAGCTTACGCAGCGTTTCAATGCAGGCAGCTGCCTCTTCTCTTAGAGTGTCTTCGAGCTCAAACCGAGCAACTAATGTAGTGCCGTCAGACATAAATACGACAGGTCCATCGTGTTGATGTTGCAGTTCTTGTTTATCGAGCGTAGACGTATTTTGTCCGATAAAGCTAGCGCTGACCATAAAATAGCGAGAGCCATCAATGATTCCGCTCACGCCTAAACCAACATGATTCTTGGCGTCGATGACTTCTTTGCTTGTCTGCTGAATAAATGCCTTGGCAATTGGGTGGGCGCTTTGGCGCTCAAGCGCGCTTGCAAATATAAGCGCGGTTTCTTTATCCAAGTTAGTGTTAGTGGCAAGCTGAACGTGAGAGATCGATAAACGACCTTCACTGAGTGTCCCTGTTTTATCAAAAATAACATCATTCGCTTGG
>NZ_LWFH01000862.1:0-505 GCF_001635725.1 Oleiphilus sp. HI0066 | reverse complement strand
TAATGACAAAACTTATGACAAAGTACGCGCAATAGAGACCTTATCGAAGACCTCAATCTTGTCGCCCACTTTCACGTCATAGTTCTTAACACCGATACCACATTCAGTACCCGAACGAACTTCGTTTACATCATCTTTAAAGCGACGAAGCGATTCTAGCTCGCCTTCAAAGATAACGATGTCATCACGTAGTACACGAATTTTCTTATTGCGGAAGATTGTTCCTTCAAGAACCATACAACCAGCAACCTGACCGAATTTCGGAGACTTAAAGGTGTCACGCACTTCAGCAATACCAACAATGTCTTCACGGAATTCTGGCGCCAACATACCAGAAAGCGCTTGTTTCACATGATCGATAATCTCGTAAATAACGCTGTAATAACGAAGATCTAAGGATTCTTCTTCGATAATCTTTTTCGCTTGCGCATCAGCACGAACGTTAAAGCCGAAAATAACCGCATTGGTTGCTAGCGCAAGACTTGCATCTGTACCTGTAATACCA
>NZ_LWFH01000861.1:0-417 GCF_001635725.1 Oleiphilus sp. HI0066 | reverse complement strand
GTGTCGACCCCATCCATTGCCCATACCATTAATGAATTCATGAGCTTTAGTGAGTTACTAGATGACGCTTACTGAGAAGCCTCATCAATCACAGACAAAGACTTCATTTACGATATACACAGCATGTTCTTGTTAGAGATTGGCGAACTTAATAAGCTCAGCATACAAGACCATCACTACCCCTATGAATTTATCACTGAAGGAATTCGTCGCATCGTGCCGAAGGTAGAGGAGCTAGAACAACGTTTAAGCAACTTAATTCCGAGAACAAAAACGCTCATAGATATGCGCGACATCCTGTCGAATATTTTGGTAATCCTGGAAGCTCAAAACGAGTTTTAGAGGAATCTTTGGTGGAGGACAGAGATGGCAATGAAACCCTCGGCCCTCCACACAAACCAAATTACATGGCGACCA
>NZ_LWFH01000860.1:0-316 GCF_001635725.1 Oleiphilus sp. HI0066 | reverse complement strand
AAGCGCCTCTAAAATGTATACTCCCGGCAGAATTGGCATCCCAGGAAAATGCCCCTGAAAGAACCCTTCGTTAATAGATACATTTTTATATCCTGTAATTCGCTCACCACCAACAACAGAGGTAACTCGATCAACAAATAAAAAGGGCGGTCGATGGGGTAGATATTCATGAATTTCACCGATATCCATCGTGCGCACAGTATTTTCCGCCGTCATATTAATTCCCTTATTCTGGATTGATCGAGTCTAGTCGTTTTTCAACAGCCTTCAAACGAGACTCTGTACTATCTAAGCGTCGCAGTCGTGCAATGCTGCG
>NZ_LWFH01000859.1:0-380 GCF_001635725.1 Oleiphilus sp. HI0066 | reverse complement strand
TAGATCTTTACACCAAATACTTAGCGAGCACGCAGTTGGAATATGCGATTCCTGTGCCCGTGATGCCGCACTTCAACTTTACTCTGCTCCACAACACTGGAGCGGCGTTTAGTTTTCTCGCGAATGAAGGTGGCTGGCAACGTTGGTTCTTTATTGTCTTAGCTCTGGGCGTCAGTATCGCGCTTGTTCGTTGGGTTTACACGCTCAAAAATGACCGTTGGTTAGCGATTGCTTTATGTCTCGTTTTAGGTGGGGCACTAGGTAACCTGTATGACCGGATAATGCTGGGATATGTTGTCGATTTCCTTCATTTTTACTGGAACGATTATCACTTTCCAGCCTTCAACATTGCAGATAGCGCTATCTCGGTTGGTGCCGCA
>NZ_LWFH01000858.1:0-315 GCF_001635725.1 Oleiphilus sp. HI0066 | reverse complement strand
AGACGAGATGCTAAATCTATCCCATTGAGTCCTGAGATCAAAAAGCTGATCGATGCAGAAGAAGACAGTCTAGCGCCAATGATATTGATCAATCGCTTACTGAAAGCAGATTCAGATCTGTTGTGGTTTGGAGGGATTGGAACTTATGTTAAGGCTAAAACCGAAGCACATACAGATTGCGGAGACAAGGCAAACGACGGCTTGCGCGTAAATGGCGAAGAGCTTCGCGTCAAAGTCATAGGCGAGGGTGGTAATTTAGGGATGACCCAGCGCTCGCGCATTGAGTATGCTCAAAACGGCGGGTTGTTGAATACT
>NZ_LWFH01000857.1:0-672 GCF_001635725.1 Oleiphilus sp. HI0066 | reverse complement strand
ATTTTTAAATTTCATGATTTGACCTCCCTGAAAACTAAGGCCAATAATAAAATTTATAACGACACGTCATGTCGTTCGAAACAAATTAGGGGAAAGTGGCGCGGCTGGGAGGATTCGAACCTCCGACCGCCTGGTTCGTAGCCAGGTACTCTATCCAGCTGAGCTACAGCCGCGCAATGGTTCGGTCATAAACCGAAACACTTGATTAAAAGGGGTGTGGCACGGCTGGTAGGATTCGAACCTACGACCACCTGGTTCGAAGCCAGATACTCTATCCAACTGAGCTACAGCCGCATCTTATAAAAATCAAGGTACAACTTAAGGTAGGTTTGAAGTGGCGCGGCTGGGAGGATTCGAACCTCCGACCGCCTGGTTCGTAGCCAGGTACTCTATCCAGCTGAGCTACAGCCGCGTATCTTCAAAAAGGTGTCATGGCGGAGAGAGAGGGATTCGAACCCTCGATGGGCGTAAACCCATACACCCTTAGCAGGGGTGCGCCTTCAGCCACTCGGCCATCTCTCCAGACGCGGCGTATAATACCAAAAAAATATTAAATGCCAAGCGCCAATTTCGTTTATTTCCTGTTTTTTCAGAGGATCGATCAGGGAATAAACGATTCGCCTAATTACTCATCAGAACCCGAAGTATCGGACTTCTCTTTCTGGATTCTTT
>NZ_LWFH01000856.1:0-362 GCF_001635725.1 Oleiphilus sp. HI0066 | reverse complement strand
GAGGTGTTCCTCGGCAAATCTGCAGGCGGGTCTACTTCTCATGTTTCAGGTTCGACGCAGGCCAGTATCGATGAGGAAGTCCGTTCAATCGTTGACCAGTGTTATTCGACGGCGCAGCGAGTCTTAGAAGAAAATCGCTCCAAGCTAGATGCAATGGCTGATGCTTTGATGAAGTATGAGACGATCGATACTCCTCAAATCGATGACATTATGAATGACAAAACACCTCGTCCGCCGAAAGGTTGGGGTGATAATGGTTCTAATGATGCCGGTGGTAGTGCAGCTTCTGAAGCGGAAGACGTAACGCAGGAGCGTGATGCGCCGTCTGATAGCGTTGGTGGACCTGCAGAAGGTCACTAAGT
>NZ_LWFH01000855.1:0-4746 GCF_001635725.1 Oleiphilus sp. HI0066 | reverse complement strand
GCTTGTTCTGCTTTTTTGGCTTGTTCTGCTTTCTTGGCTTGTTCTGCTTTCTTGGCTTGTTCTNCTTTCTTGGCTTGTTCTGCTTTCTTGGCTTGTTCTGCTTTCTTGGCTTGTTCTGCTTTCTTGGCTTGTTCTTGCTTATCTTTGTTTACGTTTTTGGATTTACTTGGATCATTCGGCTTGTCCCCAAAGCCACCCAACCCAGTCTCTTTGTTGCCGAAAGAGCCGTCGTCGTTATTTTTGTCGACAGAGTAAACCTCTTCCAATGGATCCTTATCTTTCTTCTCAGCTTCTTTCTTCTTCTCTTCTTTCTTCTTCTCTTCTTTCTTCTTCTCTTCTTTCTTCTCAGCTTCTTTCTTCTCGGCTTCCTTCTTCTCGGCTTCTTTCTTCTCGGCTTCTTTCTTCTCAGCTTCCTTCTTCTCGGCTTCCTTCTTCTCGGCTTCCTTCTTCTCGGCTTCCTTCTTCTTGGATTCCTTCTTCTTGGATTCCTTCTTCTCAGCCTCTTTCTTCTCGGCTTCTTTCTTGTCCGACTTCGGTTCATCTTTCTTCAGCTGAACAGTTACAGATTTGTCCTGCACTTCTTCCGTAAAATCGACAGGATTATAGATAAGATAGGTCGCAACGGAGCTATGCAGCAACAAGCTTCCGATGAAAGTAAGGCTGTATCGTTTACGGTATCCTTTTGGTAGCATCCGTCTAATTCTTATTTGCTGCTTTGATTTATTGTTCGCGAGGAAAACTATGGGAGACGTTGTTCAGTTTAAAAGACCTTCGCTCAAAGCGAAGCATAAAGGAAAAAGCCTTTGTAAGCATGGCTTTCACAAATGGGTGGTCGAAAAAGAGAACCAGTTTGACGTTAAGCAAGGGAGGCTTGTCACAGTTATGCGCTGTGCGAGATGCAAAGAGAAAAAGATTGAGTTGAAGTAGCGCAAACGACACCGTTCACGCTACTTTTATCAGATGTATTACTGCGCTTCTTGCTGCGCTTTAATCGCCGCGACTTTCTTATCACGATTTTGAGCAATAGCTTCAGTTGCTTCACTACCAATATGGCCTTGGCCACGTGCGCGCGCTAAGTCAATCTGTTTTTGACGTTCTTCGAATCGTTTGATCTGGCTAGGCGTGTGTTTGCCAAAACACTTAGGACAACTCACACCTTTTTTGTAGTGTTCGTGTTCCATATCTTCGGCAGTAATTGGAAGTCGACATGCGTGGCACTGATCATAAGCGCTTTTGTTTAGATCATGATCAACCGCAACACGATTATCAAACACGAAGCAATCGCCTTCCCACATCGTATCTTCTTTAGGGACTTCTTCCAGATATTTAAGGATGCCACCCTCTAGATGATAAACCTCATCAAAGCCCTTTTCTTTTAGGAAAGCTGTCGATTTTTCGCAACGAATGCCGCCCGTACAGAACATAGCGACTTTTTTATGCTTAGCAGGATCTAAATGTTCATCAACATAAGCCGGGAATTCTCTAAAGGTATCAGTTTTAGGGTTTACGGCACCCTCAAACGTACCAATCTCATACTCATAATCATTACGCGTATCAATCAGTACAACTTCAGGATTAGAAATAAGCGCATTCCAGTCTTTAGGTTTGACGTATGTGCCAACAACTTTTTTAGGATCGATACCCTCTACCCCCATCGTGACAATTTCTTTTTTAAGTTTCACCTTGGTGCGGTAAAACGGTTGAGATTCATCAAACGAAAGCTTGTAATCAATATCTGCAAACTCGGGGATAGCTTTAAACCAAGTTAATAAGGTTTCAATGGATGCTTCGGTGCCAGATACCGTGCCGTTGATTCCCTCGCTTGCTAGCAATAATGTACCGCGTACATCGTTTTCTAGCATTTTATCTAGTAAGGGCTGGCGAAGTTCTTTGTAGTTTGGCAAGTCGACGAATCGATACATGGCACATACGGTGATGTCAGACATATACATGTTCCTGTGTTCAGCGACCAGAACGTAAAACTGGCGCGTTTAATAAGAGCGGCGCATTATAACGGCATATTGTGCAATTGGTAGTCAGCGAGCACCAAGCTCGCCATTTACAACAAACACCCATACACTATATATGGTTATAAAAGGCTAACCATTCCTACTACTTTTTAATCCAATTTGGTGCACGGCAGTGCCCACTTAACGTCTAAGCCGCACCAAAATAAGCCCTACAAAAGTCAATAAATATTTAAGGTTTTTTCATCAAAAAAAGACACAAGAGAATCTTCACATACCACTATATGCTGTTATACTTCTTCGCAAGTACGCTACATATAGTAAACCAACAATTCATAATACTATATATAGGGATACATCTTCTATCCCGTCATCAGGCGTAACTAAACGAATAGCTGTACCTTTGAACCCTCGTAATCGCTTAGTTGTCTTGGCTTTAAAGGTTATACGTGAGCAGAAAGAGAACATTTCTGCCACCACTAAATATAGGGGTTGCTCAGGTAAGGCAGCCAATAAAACATTTTAATGTGATAGCTCACTTAAGGAAGAGTGTCTGTCATTTAGAACGTCCACGAGGTTTCATAAATGAACGCTAAGGTCGAACCGCTCATTTCTCCACTCCCGATGCAAGATGCGTCGGTAGACATTTGGCACACTAAATACCAGCTGAAAACAAAGTCTGGCGAGGCTGTTGATAAAACAATCGCTGAAACTTATGAACGTGTGGCCCGTGCTCTATCTTCTGTAGAACCAGAGGAAAAGCGCGAGCAGGTATATGCAGATTTTAAATGGGCATTAGAAACTGGCGTCATTCCCGCAGGCCGCATTATGTCGAATGCAGGCGCTGGCGAACATAAGCCTGCAACTTCCACCATTAACTGTACCGTTTCAGGCACAGTCTATGACTCAATGGACGATATCCTACTTAAAAACCACGAAGCAGGCTTAACACTAAAAGCCGGCTGTGGCATCGGATATGAGTTTTCTACTTTACGCCCTAAAGGTGCTTATGTTGCTGGTGCAGGTGCGACCACCTCTGGCCCATTGTCGTTCATGGATATCTTCGACAAGATGTGTTTTACAGTATCATCAGCAGGTGGTCGACGTGGCGCACAAATGGCGACTTTCGATGTACACCATCCTGATGTTTTGGACTTCATTAAAGCTAAACGTGAAGACGGTCGTCTTCGTCAATTCAACTTGTCACTATTGATCACTGAAGACTTCATTAAAGCAGTAAAAGACGATGCTGACTGGAGACTTTCTTTCCCAGTTACAGCAGAAGAAGTTGCTGAAGAGAATCTAGACCTTACTGACACTGAGCAGTTTGTATTCCGTTCATTCCCTGTTAAATCTGGGTACGTCGCAAACCAAGAAGGTTTAATCGGTTGTCGTGTTTATAACACTGTTAAAGCGCGTACGATTTGGGATTCTATTATGAATTCTACTTACGATTTTGCTGAGCCAGGCTTCATCCTGATCGACAAAGTTAATGAGATGAACAACAACTGGTTCTGTGAAAACATTCGTGCAACTAACCCCTGTGGCGAACAACCATTGCCACCTTATGGCAGCTGCTTGCTTGGTTCTGTCAATCTAACGTCTTTCGTTGAAAAGCCATTCACTGACAAGGCTTCATTTAACTTCAAGAAGTACCGTAAGGCAGTTGCTATCTTCACGCGTATGCTCGACAACGTTGTTGAGATAAATGGCCTGCCTTTAATGGGGCAACGCAACGAGATTAACTTTAAGCGTCGCCATGGCATGGGCATTTTGGGTCTTGGTTCTACATTAACCATGATGAAAATGCCATATGGTTCGCCTGAGTCTGTTGAGTTCACTGAGAAAGTGAACCGCGAAATGGCTCTTGAAGGCTGGAGACAAGGTCTTGAACTAAGTAAAGAGAAAGGGCCAGCGCCAATCATGGAAGAAGAGTTCGCAGTGACTGCCGAAATACTACGCGAACGCCCAGAGCTGAGCGCGGACGGTTACTCCATAGGCGATACAGTGAAAGGTAAAGTTCTTCACGCAAAATATAGCCGTTACATGCAACGTATTGCTGATTACGAGCCAGAATTAGTCGATCAGCTTGCTGAGCAAGGTGCACGTTTTACACACCATACTTCGATTGCACCGACGGGAACTATTTCTTTGTCTCTTGCGAACAACGCAAGTAACGGTATCGAGCCAAGCTTTGCTCACCACTACTCTCGTAACATTATTCGCGAAGGTAAGAAGACTAAAGAAAAGGTAGATGTTTATTCATTCGAATTGCTTGCTTACAGAAATCAGGTCAATCCAGATGCAATGCCATTTAGTGATAACCCTGACAACGCATTGCCTGATTATTTCATCGCGGCAGATGAAGTAACGCCAAAGCAGCATGTCGATATTCAAGCGGCAGCACAGAAGTGGGTAGATTCTTCGATCTCTAAAACGGCGAACGTTCCTACAGAGTTCCCATATGAAGAATTTAAAGATATTTACATGTACGCCTATGAGCAGGGCTTAAAAGGCTGTACAACATTCCGTTTCAATCCTGAAGCATTCCAGGGCGTTTTGGTGAAAGAGCAAGATCTTGAGAACACCTTATACGAATTTACATTGGATGACGGAACAACCGTAAAAGTGAAAGGCAACGAAGAGATTGAATACGACGGTGAAATCCACACCGCTGCGAATCTATTCGACGCACTTAAAGAAGGCACCTACGGTAAATACTGATCAAGATTCGCCCGCTTATAGCGAGTGAATAAGAAAAAGGAATATGACAATGGCA
>NZ_LWFH01000854.1:0-214 GCF_001635725.1 Oleiphilus sp. HI0066 | reverse complement strand
CACGTTTAATAGGCTCAGTTTAGTTGTTGCAATTGGTGCAATTTCTAATGGGGCAAACGCTGAGTTCATAAAGTTAGAAGATCAAGATTTGCAAAACGTTACTGGTCAAGCTGGATTGACTATTGACGTCGAGGCACGCTATGAGATTGGCGAGTTTGCGTATAAAGATGCTGGTTTTCTATTACTGCAAGGCATTCGAATGGGGGGGCATGAT
>NZ_LWFH01000853.1:0-810 GCF_001635725.1 Oleiphilus sp. HI0066 | reverse complement strand
TGTCTGATGTTGTAAGCACTAGTCACCGGCTCATGAATGGCTAACTCAACGAGAGTACGACTGCGACTCTGGTGCAGCATTGCAAATGTTCCTGCAAATGCAATCATCAGTACATAGCTCGTGGCGAACAAAGAAACAGTGAGTAGATCTGCATGGTGGAATAACACTGCAGTGAAGCATAATCCTGCAACGATATTAAGGATTTTGGCTTGTTTCAGTGGTAAGGCGATGTAGGCAAACAAGCCCAGAGGGATGAGCCAGTACATCAATTGTTGTGCATGCGTTTGCGCGTCCAAGAGAAGGACCAGAAAAACAAAACATAGTGCTGCAACATTGGCGCGCTGAAGATTGCTAAGTTGATAGGTAAAGCGTGCGTAGGTCGCTAAGCCAAAAAATGTCAGACTCAGTAAACTTGCGGTGTAGACTAAAGGGTACATGCCGTATCGAAAGTTTTGCACGCCGAGCACGACCATAATGATTCCTGCAAGTAAATAGAGGCTGCTTATCACTTGGCCTTGCAGTTGTACTTCAGTTCTCATTGTTTTGCTCGCTATTGTTTAGATCTTTGTCGCTAAAAAGATAAGACTGATCACCACCGCGCTGAAGAGCTTTATCTTGTGCAATGTGTGCGTGCTGAACCATCGAGTGGCAATCGTCACCGACATTGAGATGGCTCACACCCATGCTGCTTGTCATATTTACTTTGTTTAATTGGATTTGTTGTTTGATTTTCAAGCGCAGAGAATCTGCGATCTTGATGGCTGGCTTTGAGCTAGTGTGCGGTAAAACAATCAAGAAACTGTGTTGTTC
>NZ_LWFH01000852.1:0-535 GCF_001635725.1 Oleiphilus sp. HI0066 | reverse complement strand
TGAAAACAATCCTGAAGTGAGCGTGTTTTTCCAGAGCCCATTGAGGCGTAGCGGTATTTGATCGCGCCTAGGTTTTCAGAGTCGGCGTATTGTGCGATCGCCGGTGCATTATTACCAAGAACTTGCTCGATTTGCTCGAAGGCCATTCGTTCCTTAGCCATCAAGTCACGAGGGCCAATTTTGATAACGTGAGGGGCTTGTTCATGGCTATGCATGTCAATGCTGTTGGAGCCTGCGACGAGATTACCAGAAAATCCACCATCGAGAATTTTCAGAGAAAGCTGTTGGCAATCTCTAAATAGATAGCGAATCAAAAATTCATACTCGGGATCGAGATTCATCTCGCCAGACGTTTTGATCGTGAGTGATGTGTCTATTGATTTGTTAGTTATGGTGGTTCCGGTGCCACCTAGGAAGCGAATAAATTCGCCGATGCTATTAACGACTGTTGCACCCACCAAACGCTCTAATTGTTGTAATGCCAAAAAGTGTTGGCTGCGAGAAGAACTAGCGGTGAGGGCACTGCAAATAGCGA
>NZ_LWFH01000851.1:0-642 GCF_001635725.1 Oleiphilus sp. HI0066 | reverse complement strand
ATCCATTGATTACGCAGAAACAGTAAGTTTGCTGTCATTACAGCAATTTAGCTTGGATGCCGCGTATTCATCTTTTAATCGTATTACCTCGCTGTCTTTGTTTGATCGGATCAGATAAGGTACACGTACTGAAGGTGCATTGGATCTAAAAACATAATCAGGAAGACAGTGAATGAGTGCGATTTACGATATTGAAGTCACCACAATCAAAGGTGAAACCAAGTCTCTATCAGACTACAAGGGCAAGACATTACTCGTAGTAAATACAGCCAGTAAGTGTGGTTTTACACCGCAGTTCAAAGGTTTGGAATCGTTGTACGAAACCTACAAAGAACAGGGTCTAGAAATCTTGGGCTTTCCTTGCAATCAGTTCTTAAGCCAAGACCCAGGTAGCGACAGTCAAATTAGCGAGTTTTGCGAGCTAAATTATGGTGTCACATTCCCGATGTTCAGTAAGGTCGACGTGAATGGCCCTGACACACACCCTTTATTCTCGTTGTTAAAAACAAATGCTAAAGGGATGCTCGGTTCTGAGAAAATTAAATGGAACTTCACCAAGTTTTTGGTCAATGCTGAGGGAGAGATCTTGAAGCGCTACGCACCTAAGACTGAGCCGAAAGCCATCGAGCAAGATATTAAAGA
>NZ_LWFH01000850.1:0-404 GCF_001635725.1 Oleiphilus sp. HI0066 | reverse complement strand
TGAGGATCCAAATAACCTGTTGAAGCAGTCCAACCTAACAGAGGAGGCGCAGCGCCTGCCAAACCACCAATCACAATATTCTGGGGAGTAGCACGCTTGAGATACATCGTATAAATTAATGCATAGCCGATTAATGAAGCTAAGGTTAACCAGGCCGTCAGGGCATTCACCCAGACCATTAATACCAGCATCCCGATGCTGCCAATTAATGCCGCAAAGATAAGTGCAGATGCACTATCTACTTTCCCCTGCACGATCGGGCGTTTCTTGGTACGCGACATGTGCACGTCAATGCGTTGATCAACGACATGATTGATTGCCGCAGCGGATCCCGCCATCAACGCAATCCCTAGATTACCCAATATAAGAGCTTCCCACGATGGCAAGCTATATGTCGCTAGGAG
>NZ_LWFH01000849.1:0-221 GCF_001635725.1 Oleiphilus sp. HI0066 | reverse complement strand
GTGTTATTTGTTACAGCGTGTTAATTCTGGTTGGTTTTTAAACAGTGTCAAGTTCTTCTAACGAAAAAATTGACTCATCACACAAATCAGTTTTCAGAATTTCACAAATTTAATCCTGAGAACGGAATTGATGGTGCAAACTGTTAGGTGACACTTTGCGATGTAAAATAATGTTGAAATAGGCCGATTTGACGGTTTAAACGTATTGAAATATGTGAATG
>NZ_LWFH01000848.1:0-361 GCF_001635725.1 Oleiphilus sp. HI0066 | reverse complement strand
ACCTACTTGTGAAACGATGTTGTAAGCCCAATCAGCACTTAAACCAAGCTTCTCGCCAGCATCACCTTCAGTCCCAAGAAGACGCTTCTGAGCAGGCTTACCGTTGTCTTTCATATCAGCTGCGTTCGCAGAATCGACACCCAAGAACTCAGCTTCGATCATTGCTACCAAAGACCACTTAGCGATGTTGAACCACTCGTCATCACCCTGACGAACAACTGGACCTAGAGGTTCCTTAGAGATAACTTCTGGAAGAACCATTGCTGAATCTGGATCCTTCAAACCAATACGAATTGCGTATAACTGCGATTGGTCAGAAGTAAGAACATCACAACGACCACTTTCAAAACCAGCACGTGTT
>NZ_LWFH01000847.1:0-296 GCF_001635725.1 Oleiphilus sp. HI0066 | reverse complement strand
TGGCTTTGCTTACGGGAAGAGTGGCGACAAGCTCAAGGACAAAACCTTGTTCATTCTGACGAGTGCAGGAGCCCAAGAAAGCGCTTATCAAACAGAGGGGCTGAACCAGTATCCACTGCGCGAATTACTACGCCCTTTCGAACAAGTCGCGCATCTATGCCAAATGCATTACATACCGCCTCTCGTTTTGTTTGGCGCAAGAACAGCCAAAGAGGATGGTCGTATCGAGCCTCATACAAAAAAAGCGAGTGCACTTTTCAACGCACTCAGTGATGGGTCTCTCACGCATGAATCCT
>NZ_LWFH01000846.1:0-424 GCF_001635725.1 Oleiphilus sp. HI0066 | reverse complement strand
ACGCAACAAGCCGTGAGTGATCAACTCCGTAAGTTACGCGATACGCTAGATGATCGCTTATTTGTGCGAACCAGTAACGGCGTGATCCCCACGCCATTTGCAGAATCACTCCAGTTAAAAGTGGAACACATTATTGAGTCAATTGAAGCGTTATTAGAACCTGAAACTTTCGAGCCTAAAACTGTTACACGAACTTTCACTTTGAGTTCAACGGACCTTGAACAGAAAGTGATATTGCCTCAGCTATTAAGAATAATTCGCCTAGAGGCGCCAGGTGTAAAGCTATCAGTCAGGAAACTTGAGATCGATCAGATCACCAATGCCTTATTAACCGGAGAAGTAGACTTAGTCATTAGCAACCCTTCCTTCGTACCATCAAACCTACCAACGCTTAATTTGTATCCTGAAAGCTACACCTGCGTGG
>NZ_LWFH01000845.1:0-290 GCF_001635725.1 Oleiphilus sp. HI0066 | reverse complement strand
CAACATAGCATGTCTCAAGAGGGTATTTCGGCGTTGATGCTAAAACTGGCACTTGAAGGAAAACAGGTAGTACGAGTAAAAGGCGGCGATCCCGCGATTTTTGCTCGTGTTGGTGAGGAGTGTCAGGTACTTCAACAATCTGGAGTTCCAGTTTGTGTTGTTCCTGGAGTCACAGCCGCATCGGGCGCGTCTTCTTATGCTGGTATTCCCTTAACACATCGCAGTTGTGCACAATCGGTTCGGTTTGTGACGGCACACATGAAAAGTGCTGAGACAGAACCCAATTGGGC
>NZ_LWFH01000844.1:0-734 GCF_001635725.1 Oleiphilus sp. HI0066 | reverse complement strand
CTTTTGATAATTACGAGGTTTGTTACTTTGCTTGGGTAAATGAACTGTTTCTGTTCGCATCTGTCCTGGTTTTAAGTCATCGAGTTTCCAAGGGCCGATGGCATGCCGAATCAGTCTAAGTGTCGGGAACCCTATATGTGCGGTCATTCTGCGAACTTGTCGGTTTCGACCCTCTGTAATGATGATTTCAAGCCAGCTTGTTGGGATGTTTTTTCTGTCGCGTACTGGAGGGTTTCTCTCCCACAAATCCGGAGGGGCGATCAATCGTGCTTTGGCTGGTTTCGTTGGACCATCTTTGAGAGTGACGCCTTTTTGAAGTTTTTCCAAGTCTCTATCATTTGGAATACCTTCGACCTGAACTAAATAAGTTTTGGGTAGCTTGTGTTTTGGATCGGCGATGCGTGACTGCAATTGACCGTCATTGACCAACAGCATTAAACCTTCAGAGTCGTAATCAAGGCGACCAGCTGGATACATGTCTTTGGTTTTGATGAATTGGGCAAGTGTGGACCTGCCTTCACGATCAGTGAATTGAGACAAGACGTTGAAGGGTTTGTTGAATAACAGTAGGTCAGCCATAAACTCGCTCGCAGATTACGTGCGAAGTCTACCAGAGCTATTCAAACAAAAGTAACTTTCTGAGGCGCACGAGAACGCCCCAGAATCACTAATAGCAACCCTTACATTATAGGGGCTTTAGCTTCTTCAATGTTTGAAGAAGTTTCGGAAACAGC
>NZ_LWFH01000843.1:0-364 GCF_001635725.1 Oleiphilus sp. HI0066 | reverse complement strand
CGTCATAATGCCTGAGTGTTCCGCGATGGCATGTCCATTACCAATTTGGATGGAGAAGGGTGTTGGACCTTCTGGGCGATGGCGGATGGTTTGTCCGTGGCTTCCTATAGCCGTAACGCTTTCCGGATTGATGTTTAGGCGAGTTAGGAAGTCGTTCGTGCTTTTACCAATGAACTTCCCCAGTTCATGATCTACTCGACCAAAACGCTCTAGCTCTTCATCAGAGTTTGAATCACAGAGTTGGGATAAGGCGTGTCGCAATTTTTCCGGTAGTTTTATGCAATCAGATTGAACTGTATGGATCTTATTGTCCTCGAATTTAACGAGGGCAATATCAAGGCCGTCTATGCTAGTGCCTGAAATG
>NZ_LWFH01000842.1:0-492 GCF_001635725.1 Oleiphilus sp. HI0066 | reverse complement strand
TCATACCCGCACAGGTGTGATCATGCCGCAATCGGTGTACTACGATCAGACGCGTAATTCCTTCTACTCTGCAGATGGTGCTGAGCTGCATTGGTCGAAGTCTTTGGGTGAAAATGCACTTAGCTTTCAAGTCTTCTACAACCAACCTGTAACCGATATGGATGAGGCGCAAGAAGCTTCGCAACTTGAGCCAAGTAATTTAAAGGGCGATTCAGGTTTATTGGCAAAACTTGCTTATGGTTCAGAGTTCAATGGTTGGCGCGCTGCCATCACTTACTATCGACCCGAATATACGATCGACCTCAACCCCTTAATTAACGTGCCAGCAAATGCGATATTGCCTGGATCACCTGACTTGAATGATGTGCAAATTTACGCAGATGATTCTTCGTTCTATTCCGAAACAGTTCTGACTTCATTAGAATACAACGCCTTTGAATGGGCTGTGACCGCTGAATACTCGCGTCATAAGTTTCAGTCGAACATTAATTT
>NZ_LWFH01000841.1:0-383 GCF_001635725.1 Oleiphilus sp. HI0066 | reverse complement strand
AAGATGACTGAATCTAACGTACTTGGCTACGTTGCTTCATTCCCAATCCCAGAAGTAATTCGTGGTATCAACGCATTCACTAAAGGCGCGAAAGAAGTAAACCCAGACGTTCAAGTAAAAGTTGTTTGGGCGAGCACTTGGTACGACCCAGCCAAAGAGCGTGAAGCTGCAGAAACCTTGATCCTTCAAGGTGCAGACGTTCTTACTCAGCACACTGACTCAGCAGCAGTTATTCAAGCAGCTGAAGCGAAAGGTAAGTACGCGATCGGTTATCACTCAGATATGTCTGAGTACGGTGAGAAAGCACACCTTACAGCAGCTATTCACAACTGGGGTCCTCTTTACTTGAAGAAGGCTCAGCAAGTTCTTGATGGTACTTGGAA
>NZ_LWFH01000840.1:0-219 GCF_001635725.1 Oleiphilus sp. HI0066 | reverse complement strand
GGTGTATGACGACCCGACGGGTGTGAATCCACCAATTACCTTCCATCATAATGGCTATGCAAACTCGACTGCGGCCTTGGACTTTCTAAATACGCGTCTAGGGACAATGAACAAAGTGATGATTACGGGCTTCAGTGCTGGTGGTGTAGCGTCTTCGGCGCTTTATCATGAAGTGCGTCAGCNTTTAGACTTCACCAAAGGCTATATGCTGAATGACTC